>JBKCMS010000056.1:0-23123 GCA_046300175.1 Pseudomonadota bacterium
GGTTCAAAAATCGATTTTCGGACCGGAATGTATCTCGATACGATTCCGCCCCAAAAATCGATTTTTGAATTCGCCCTACGGGCCCGAAAAATCACCATTCTCGGCGCTCTCGCGACACAGTTTCATGAAATATCCGGGCTAGTGCCAGGTGAGAAACAATTAGGCTCAAAATAGAGAAGCAGTTGGTCAGGGTGTGCGTGCAGCCGAGATAGTTGAAACCTTATGATGGGAAGGTGAGCTGACAGAGCTCTTTAGTGCAGAGTTTGGCGATATTCGGGCGCCTTAGCCACTACTTTTTTCCAGCACACCCTCGAAACATCTCCTCAGCATGAATCTTTTGCACTGAGTGCTCCACTACGGGTTTAGGGTACTCAATCGAGCGCGTGATATCGTCTTCGTAGAGCGTATGAATCTGCGCAGGACGTAGCTGTTTTAACTCTGGTAGCCACTTCTTGATGTAGCCACACTCGGGGTCAAAGCGTTTCTGCTGTAGCCACGGATTAAAGATGCGAAAATATGGCTGCGCATCACACCCGGTGGAGGCTGCCCACTGCCAGCTTCCGTTGTTTACTGCGGGGTCATAGTCAGTGAGGTGCTGAGCGAAAAACTGCTCGCCTTGTTGCCACGATATGTGTAGGTCCTTAACGAGAAACGATGCTACGATCATCCGAACTCGGTTGTGCATGAACCCAGTGGCGACAAGCTCTCGCATACCAGCATCAACTATCGGAAATCCAGTGCGTCCCTCGCACCAGGTAGCAAACAGCTCCTGGTTATCACTCCAAGGAATAGCATCGTACTGTTGGTGAAAGGCGTGACCGAAGACCCTCGGAAAGTGCCAGGCGATGTGCGTAAAGAAATCGCGCCAGTAGAGCTCACGAATGAGGGTATGGTTTACACCAAGAGCGCTGCGAACAGCGTGGTAGACCTCGCGGATCGAAACAGTTCCGAACTTATTGTGCGGAGCTAGCAGAGTGGTTCCTCGAACAGCTGGAAGATTACGTTCATCTTCATATTTAGTGAACCCGCCGATAGCCTCTAATATCGCTAACGCATTACTGCGGCCACCGATGCTTATTCTCTTAGCAGCGCTATTTGCAGGCCAGAAATCACGTGGAGCAACCGGAGCGCCCCTATAATTTACCTTGATCAGCGAGCCTCTTTTCCTGCCAATAGGTCGAGAAACTTCTAGTTTCGATGCTTTTTTGAAAAACGGCGTGTACACCGTATAGGGCTTGCCATCATCCTTACCGAATTCAGATGGCTCAACAAGCAGAGCATCCGAGTAATGCGCGCAGTGTACTCCGAGCTTAGAGCACGTCTCAAAGATAGCGGCATCACGTTTGCGGCTGAAAGGGGTGTAGTCCATGTTGAAAAACACAGCATCAATCGAGAGTTCTTTAATTAGCTTTGCGACCACCTCGTGGTGTTGGCCATGGGCTACTAGCAGCGCACCACCCTGCGATGCGATCTGACTTTGAAGCTCTTCCAGGCTTTCGATCATAAATGCGAGCCCGTTAACCGAGCGGTAAGGGTGGGGCGCTACCTGGCTATCGTTGAAGATAAAGCAGGGCACGACCTCCTTAGCTGACTCAAGAGCAGCGTTCAGAGCGGTGTTGTCGTCGAGCCGCAAGTCGCGGCGAAAGATATGCAGAGCGCGGTTGTAAGTGGTCATCTTGAAAGTGAGTACCCCAAAAAGATTTTATACGCAATTCGTTTATCAACGGATCATAATGCGGGACTGTACGCGAGAATTATATTCGGGTAATTAGCAGTACTGGAGAAAGAAGCTCAAACTATAATCAAAAAAAGTGATGAGCAGTTGCAAATTGAAGTTATTTGACGATATGGCGTTTGGTTATAAACTTTCAATCCTGAGAGCCGTTCTCGTTATCTTAGCAGAATAAAAGATGTCTAACTCAGTAATCTCATCCATTCAGCACTCAGAACTCAGCTCTGCCGTTCGCCGGGCGGGATCGGCTTTGCTGTCGCTTTGGCCGGGAACCCCTGGCTGTACTGAAAAGCTTGATACACAGGCTAAATCCGATGGCTCAGTGGTCACTCAGGCTGATCTACGCTCAAATCAGATATTGATTGAGGCTCTCCAGAAATTGTTCCCAAACGATTCGATCCTCTCAGAGGAATCACCCTTTACCATCGAAGATCTCAATCGTTCACGGCGCACGTGGGTGATTGATCCGCTCGATGGCACACGCTCTTTTGTTGATGGGGAGGATGATTTTTCGGTGCTGGTGGCGCTGTGCGCCGATTTAATCCCAGTGTATGGAATTATGTTCTTTCCGGCGCGAGATCAGTTTATCACCGCCGAACAGGGTGCTCCGGCACTTAGAAACGGTGTGGAGATCGCAGTGTCAAAGGCGTACGAGCTATCTCCCGCGCGTGTGTACATCCGCAACTTTGAGTGTCAACGGCCGGAGATCGCTTCGCCGAGGATGGACTCAGGATTGGCTCTGCTCAAGGTAGCAGCAGGGGAGCTCGACGGAGCGATTATTCGTATGACTACCCACAGGGAGTGGGACATAGCGGCACCCGCAGCAGTGATACAGGCGGCCGGGGGCCTGGTTACAAGCGAAACGATGGCACCAATTAGACTTGGGCGCGGGGTAGTTGATTTTCAGTACTTAATAGCCTCGAACGGGCTTATTCATAAACAATTACAGGCTGTTATATAGAACAATGGCGTCCCTTAGGAGCGCTCCTTGAAGAGCTAGCTAGAGCGCCACAGCCGTTTTGCCCTCATGAAAATGAAAATAAGTGACGACCATTTTCAAGTAGGTTGAATCTTAATCTTTGGATTCGGTCCTATGCGATTAGTGACTCAACGGCTTGGATCGTTAGGCGGCCGTCTACCAGCTGTTATAGGTTGGTTGAAACGCCGCAGGTGATGGTGATGGGAATAACTTACACGGAAGACCAAAAGAAGCTGATAGCAGCAGCCCGAAGTGGCGACCTGGGGACCCTTCAGGAGTTGTTGGATCAGGGGTTTGATGTCGACTGCGAGCTCAAGTATGGCGCTACAGCCCTGATGCTAGCCGCAGCCCGTGGACAGGAGGAAATAGTCCGATTGCTACTTTCAGTTGGAGCCAAGGTCAATCGACGCAATCGTTTCGGAGCCAGTCCACTTCTGGAAGCCTCAGAGAAGGGCCACGTGGGAGTAGTGCGGTTACTGATTGATGCTGGTGCAGAGATTAATCTGCCCCACAACAATGGAAACACCGCTATCTTTGCAGCAACGGTGCGTCGCGATCGAAAGATGATCAAGGCCTTGCTTGAGCTTGGCGCTGATCCGGATCTGGAGAATTTCGATGGCTGGAGCGCTAAACGCTGGGCTGAGGCGGAGAGTGATAGCAATATTCAGTCAATATTTGGAATCAAGAAAGTTGAGATAGAAACCATGGATGCACGTGCACAAGCTAATAATGAGTTAGAGCGGACGCTGAAGCCGCTGCAAACTGGAGGGGCCGTAGAGGGGGCCTTCTGGACTGTTTTTATGCGGGCGGCAGCAGCAGGCGATACCGAGACGGTTCGACGACTTGCTCTCGACGGTGTTGAGGTGAATGGACAGAGCCCAAATGGTACCACGGCACTGATCGCAGCGGTCAAAAATGGACATGCCGAGACAGCTTTTGAACTGATCGAATTGGGTGCTGATGTTAGCTTGACTGATGCTGAAGGGGTGTCAGCGATTGAGTGGGCGAAGAAAAAGGGTCAAGCGTTGATCGTACAGGGCCTTGAGCAGCGTAGCTCAAAGAATGAAACAACTACAGATACCACCACTAATCGGGTGCTAGTTTAACATCAGGCAGAGGTAGCTGGTCGGCGCCGTTTGACTGAATTTATAGCGTTCTCCAAAAGTCCGTAGCGAAATCCGGAGTTTTGGAGAAAGCTATTGATTCGCGGATGCGAATCAAAACAACAACCTATTGTGATGTCCAGCAAAAGCCTTGCCAGTTTTACTGACATGGATTTTTGCCCATCACCGTAGCACGGTATCAGTGGGCTATCGGCTACTCAAATTCTAGGGCCTACGCGGCTAAGACCCTAGCTCTACAAAATGATTGCCGGTGCGACACGCCACTTTAATCTTCCCCAACTCGAGGCGCTATCTCTTTTATGGGCTTGCCAGGGAGGAGCACTTCTTTAGCTTGTAGCTCTAAACGTGCCCCTTCTGCCGGGAAGCGAACGTCGTTAGCATCCTGATTGTAAGGAAGCTTACTCACCGACTCTACAAACGCATCGGCGCCGCCTGCTCTTATTTCGAGCACCATCTTACTCGCTACATCAGCTATCGTCACTGGTTCTCCGTCTGGACGACGTGGGATGCTAAGGGTAGTCGATACTCCCTGCGCGGCCACTCCTTCACGCTTCTTGTGTCGCTGGCCCTTATGCGAGGCATCCCCCCACGACTCGGTGCGCCACTCTGAGGTTCCATCGGGGAGCTCAACAAGAATCTTCCTACTCGGTGACTCAATCGTTCTAATGAGGGCCGTTCCTACCATCGAGCCCTCAGCCCCGGCAACCATCGCCTTGAGTATGTCAGCACCTGAGTTCACACCGGCATCTGCCCAATACGGCACATCACGCTCTGTAAGAAGGAAGGTAAGTCGCTGCGCCAGTGCTGTCTCATACACAGCTGACCAGGTACGGATACCGCTGCCTGTGACAGTGGGAGTGCTGCAGATCATGCTTGATCCGCGATTCACAAAAACCCCATCTGCTCCCGCTAATACAGCGGAGATGAAGAAGGCGCCACCTACAGATTTGCCGATTGTGACAAATCTCGGATGATCGTAATTCTTTGCGCGAATGTGGTCCTTGAGAATCATCACCGTCTCAAGGCCGATGTGGCTGTGGGCATTTGCGAGTTCGATGTGGACATTTGATCCAAGGTCAAGCAATTCCTTCGCTAGGGCGATCTCAGAATCACTTGTCCTCACAGTGATCAAAATATTGTGTTTGAGTTCCTCCGCCGCTTTGAGGCGCTCTTCCCTCTGCCCCGAAAATAACGTTGCCATCACTCCAGCGGCGATAGACTTTCTTGCTGCCTCAAGATCTGCGAGCGCCTCCATATTCGACATCGCGATCGGAGTTTTTGTCACAAGCGCTGTCTGAAACTCAGCAGACCAGGCCACACGAGATTTGACGTTAAACCCGGCCCTGGAAGGATTGCCGTGGTATTCTGCAAGTGTTGCATCGGGAGGGTTCTCAAGATCGGCGTAGCCGCGATCGCCCGCTATACCTTCGAAGCCACAGTACCTCCAGATATACTTGCCCGCTTTAAGAAGCGTCTTGGCGCCACGGCAATTAAGAAGTTCATTTAAAGGGATGAGCTCCTCCGAGGGAAGCCGCACTGCTCCCTGCAAGAGTAGGCGCTCAAAGAGCACGTGAGGTGTTGGTAACGCCTCTGAGGAATTAAGCACCAGCTCTCGAATACCCTTCACAACAGCACTCATGGCTGATGCTGCAGCAGTCTCGCGGAACCTTGCAACCTGCGATTTCGAGCCAGATACTAGTATTTCTCCTTCCTTTTGCAAGTTATCACGATAGTTCCGGACCAGATCTTCTGGAGGTACGCGACATTGATCTCGGAGCTGCTGTAAGTCTAAGTCGTGCCAACTACCACGTGCGGGCTCTTGTGGGCAGAACGCGGCTACATCGCCTGCAGCAAACTCCTGATTGGGGATATTCTGGCGCGAATCAAAGAGACCAGGCTGACGTGTTTTTAAATCCTCGAGCATTAAACTACTCCTATCTCACGGTACACTTCGTCGTAAGGGGAAATGGTGGGGAGTGTTTCCCCATCGCCTAAGAGAGCCAAGTTCCGCCTATGTTTAGCCTTTTTCCAGCTAGACGAGCCCAGAGATTAGCTCACTCGCGTAATTTAAATCAAGGTTATAAAAACGATGTTTATTTTTCTTGCGCGGTCTACTACTTGCTTAAATTAATTAATATTATGGCACCTTTAGCTAGAACGACAGAAACTGGGACTGTACAGCTACAGATCATGATTTACGTGCACATGCATTTTCACGTCCGAAAACGCCAATTCTACACACTTGATTCACTGATAAGCCTATAGCGACGTGCAAAAGTCCGTGCCAGTAAAACTGGCAAGGCTTTTGCTGGACATCACTATAGGTTGTTGTTTTGATTCGCATCCGCGAATCGATAGCGTTCTCCAAAACTCGGAATTTCGCTACGGACTTTTGGAGAACGCTATATTAACCTAACAAGAGCAGTTGCAGGCTTCAGAATGGCGCATCTGGCTAAGATCACTGCGGCTTTTGAATTTTCGGTGCTCACCCTGACGGTCCCAGGGTTCCGCGCCGAAAACATCAAAATCCTTTGTGCTTTTCACCAGCTGCTCCATTCTGCCCCACCTTAACTGCTCTTTTTAGGATTAAATATTAGATTGCTAAGATTAGAGCGGTAGATCAGTAAAGTGCGTTAGCCCTATTTGGTATCAGCTCGCTAAGCCCCCCATATTCACCCCATCAATCCCCTATCCTGTCGCCCAGCTACCGCTATGGATACTGTCATATCGCTAAGCACGTTGGTTACGGAGCGCATGCGCGCAACTATCCAATCAACCGAGAGCAATAGCGGGACGATCTCTAGTGGCAATCCTACTGCTGTAAGAACTAACGAGAGTGACACAACTCCTGCCTCCGGGACTCCGGCTACACCTATCGCTGCAAACAGGCTCATCACTGCAGCAAATACCTGCTCACCGAGGGACAGCTCAACGCCAAGCGCCTGCGCGACAAAGAGGACGGCTAGGGCTTCATAGAGCAGGATGCCGTCGTTATTAAGGTTAGTGCCGATGCATGTCGCCAGCCGCGAAGCTGATTTGGATACACCTAAATCATCAAGCGCTTGCAACGTCAGCGGCACAGTGGCAAGGCTAGAATTAGTGCCGAAAGCATAGGCGACGGGGCGCGCAGCTGCAGACCAAAAACGTTTAAGTGATATGCCACCAATTCTAATGATCCACCACGGATAAACTAAAATTATCTGCAAGAGCAGCCCAAGACACGCTACTCCGACATACTGGAGTAATCCCTTAAAGGGTGCAAAACCCGATTCTCCGACTGTCTTCGCCGTCACACAAAACACAGCGAGTGGAACCAGCTTCACCAAGTGCACGATCATCGCGTTCACAACGCCGCTTATGATTCGCGAACCGCGTTGCGCCTGCTGTGATGATAGCTCAGAGTGTTTGGAGTTGAGGTACTGGCGGAGCGTTACTCCTATTAGCAACGCCATTAGTGCCACTGCTATGATATTATTTTCAGAGAAGGGACTAACAACACTTTTAGGTACTAGGTTTTCTAGGAATGTCTTCAGAGAAAACTCTTTAAGAGCTGGCGCCAGCGAAGCTTGGCCTAAAGCGCCTAAAGCTGAGAAGCCTACTCCTGGTCGGATCAGGTTTGCTAAAGCCAGTCCTATCATCAAAGCGCAGCCTGCATTGATCGTTATTATTCCGAGCCAACGCCGCGCGGTTTTTAATGACAACGAAGTCGAGAGGATCGCGTCGATAATGCTCACGAAGACAAGTGGTACCGCCACGACTTTAATCAGCTGAATATAGAGTGATCCAACGATCCCCAACGGTGCGGCTGCTGCACCAAACACCGCGCCCGAGATAATTCCCAAAACCATCGCCAGCATTATGTAGCGAGTTATCGAGTTTGGAGAGTCGAGTGCCATTTTCTAAAAAAATTCCACCTAGTCTGGATTACTCCCGACGATCGTAGCCACTACTGCGGAGGTCACTCCACCTAGCAATCGAGCATCGAGGGCTCCCGCTGATTGCTGCAGGTCCCTACACTCACTCTGTATCTCTGCGTGATCCTCTGCTGGACGATCGCCATCTTCCAGATCATCTAAAGCTTGAAAGCACTCCCCTACTCGCGTGCCCCAAGCTATGTACCGATCCAACACTGCTTCGCGAACTCCTGCACACACAGCTCCACATCCAACGGCTGCTCCAAATAACGCCCCTGTTTTCAAACGCACCATCTCGGTTCGATCGATCGAATCCGATGCTCCACACTGCTGCTCGATGTCAAACTGCTGCCCGAGACAGAGGTCCCACCAGGCCTGCGCTAGAGTACGCGTTATACGTGCCTGGTTGTCACTCGAAAGCTCAGCATCTTGGGTCACGTGGATCAACGCTGCCCCAACCAATGCATCGCCGGTTAGGATCGCCGTTGCTTCACCAAACGCCTTGTGGCACGCAGCCCTTCCACGACGAATGTCATCGTTATCGAGTGCCGGTAGATCATCGTGTACCAGAGAGGCCGCATGCAAAAGCTCAAGAGCTACTGCCGATGAGAGCGCTCTCTCCCCTCTTCTCACCCCAGAAACAAGCAGATCATTTGCTACGCTGCACGCCAGTAAGCCCCGTAATCTCTTACCTCCACCTTCCGAAACGTAGCGGCTCGCCTGGTGAAGCTTCGTGCCGCCTGGTCGTCCAACTACCCACCGTTCAACCCCCAATAAGCGGGTCTCAATCTCTGAGCGCCACTGACTTATTAAAACATCGTTATCTCTCATAAAACGCGGTTCCCGCTGGCCCTCTTCCATAGATCCCTCGGCGCAATAGAAAGCATCTCCCTGACTCTGCCTACCATGTACATAGAACCGGTTATAAAGGCTTGCTCCCCACCTCTCTGAGAAAAGATCTCGCGGAGGCACCTCTCATAGTCACCTCCATAGCACTCTACTCTTACCCCAGGACCCGATATAAGCTCCTCGCGTAGTGCCTCCTGAGGCAACGCTCGCTCAGATTCAGGCGCCAATAGCCGCCATGTTCCTACGTATGGTTTAAGCTTTCTCACCATCGCCTGCCAATCCTTAGTATCCAGCACCCCAAAGGTCAGATCGATTCCCCTGGCCTCCCTCGATTCGAGAAATGATATAAATGATTCGACACCTGCCGGGTTGTGGGCGCAGTCAAGCACGATGTTTAGCCCACTTACATTAACCTCCTCGAGTCTGCCTGGCCAAAATACCCCCTCTAGACCTGATTTAATCCGATCCTGCGGTAATCCCAACACAAAACCGATAGTCGCAGCAACGCTTAAATTGTGCGCCTGGTGCATACCAACCAGCCCCGGGGTAAACTCAATCGAGACACCCTTTCCTGCTATGAACTCCTTACCCCAGTACTCGATAGACGGTTTTTCTCCAGTATGCTTTACCCGAGCGTCAAAATCCCTTCCAAACTTATAGTGCCGAACTCCCTCTGCCAACTTGCTGATCACGGTATCGGCCTCTTTTCCCACTAAACCGGTAATTAAAGGGGCTCCCTGCTTAATTATACCTGCCTTCTCGGCCGCTATCTTTGCTAAGGTGTCTCCAAGTATAGCCTGATGATCAAAAGAAATAGTTACGATCGCCGTAGCTGCCGGTCGTGAAATGACATTAGAAGCATCTAGACGCCCACCTAAGCCAACCTCAATTACAGACCACTCTACCCCAAACTCAAAAAGTCCGAGGAACGCTATCGCCGTTATAGCTTCATGGAAGCTGAGTTCAACCCCCTCTTTATTAGCAGCCTGACGCACTGCGTAGGCGAATTCGCCCAAAAAATCATCAGAGCACTGAACCCCATCGATAACTATGCGCTCATTTAGCTTTTGCAGGTGCGGAGAGATGTTCAAACCGACTCGATATCCACATGCACCAAGAATAGAAGCTGTAGCTGCTGATACAGATCCCTTGCCGTTGGTTCCTGCAATATGAACCGTTGGTACCTTATCTTGGGGATTATCTAACCTATGAAGAACACCAATAAGCTCCGCCAGCGAGAAACCACCGCGCCCGTTCCACGGCCTCAGACCGCTTAAATACTCTAATCCAGTTCGTACCCGGTTCACTGTCCCACCGTGGGACACCGCTACAGATGCCCCAAATATCACTAATTACGTCCTGTCCCACCGTGGGACAACTACAGATCGGAGACTAGCTTTCTAAAGATAATCTGAAGGTCGCTATCGCCATAAAAATCTATGGTCAGTCGCCCGCCTTCGCTGTCTGACGAGCTCCTGGAAAGTCTTACCTTCATGCCGAGTGCTCGTTGAATCTCGTCAGCTATGCGACTATCTTCGGCACTAACTATCTTTCCGCCCCCGTCGTCGCTGTTAGCTGGGGATGGCTTAGGGGACTTTAGATTCCTCTCCAATTCCGAACGGGTCAAAACATCCAGGTCTTTAAGGTAGGCGGCGCGCATGGCTGGATCGTCGATTTTAGCCAGTAAAAGCACCTTTGACTCTGCTGCTCCCTCTTTAAGGGCATTTAAAAGGTCATCTGGTAGTTGAAGTATCTCCAAGCTGCGTTGGACCGCACTTTTGGAGATACTCAATTTATCAGCTATGTCTCGTACACTTAGATTGTGAGCGTCGCGTAGAGCACCGATCGCCTGTGCTCGCTCGAGCGGCGTTAGGTCGTCACGCTGTAGATTCTCCACAAGCTGGAGAGCTAGCATGCGGTCCTCGGCTTCATTACCTTGGTTAACTACCGCCGGTATCGACGAGAGGCCAGCCAAATTTGCTGCGCGGAAGCGGCGCTCTCCGGAAATAACTGTATACCTTCCCGGAAGCCTACCAGCACGAACCAAAATAGGGCTTATTACCCCGTAAAGCTTAATAGAATCAGCCAGCTCCTGAAGCTTATCCTGATCGAAGGTGCGCCGGGGTTGATTTGGGTCGGCCTCGATCGCTGATAGGGGAATCTCACGATAAGGGATACCACCTCGGGAACGCTCATCGAGGGCAGGGCCCTGCATTAAAGGGTTGTTGGCAAATGAAAAACCACGCTTAGTCATTTAATACCTCTTTAGCTAGCGAAATGTAATCTTCAGCACCTGGAGACTTGGGCAGATACTCAAAGATTGTTTCTCCCTTTGCTGGCGCCTCTGCAAGAGCCACGTTTTCTCGAATAACGGTGTCGAATACTAGATCCCCAAAATAGGCTCGAATGGTGTCAGCAACAGCCCGAGCAAGTCTCTTGCGGCTATCGTGTAAGCAGATAAGAACACCACCCACTACTAGATTCTGATTATAAACTCCCCTAACTTGATCAATAGTATCAAGTAGTTGGCGCACTCCGTGAAGCGCCAGGTATTCGCTCTGCACTGGAACTATTACCTGGTCAACTGCCGCTAGAGCGTTTAGCGATAGGAGGCCAAGGGTAGGGGGGCAGTCGATCAAAATTACATCGTATTGATCCCGTACCTTATCGATTGCCCTCTTTAGCAGCAGCTCTCTACCAACAATTCCACCCAACTCCAGGTCGGCAGCGCTAAGTAGTAGGCTTGACGGGACAACATCAAGATTCTTCGACCTCTTTAGCGTAACATCCTGAATTCTTTTGGTTCCTTTGAGGACATCATAAACCGTCCATTCCGGTCCCTTGGGTATCTCATTTAAATCTGAGGGGTCCTCCTTAACACCGAGCCCAAGGTGGGTGGTGAGGTTACTTTGTGCGTCTATATCTATAAGCAGCACACGCTTTCCACGCTCAGCGAGGGCAGCTCCTAGATTAACGGTAGTGGTAGTCTTACCAACTCCACCCTTCTGGTTCACTACGCTGATTGCCACTGCGCGCTTCGGTTGATTTTCCTGCCCGCTTGTTACCGTTTGGTTCGCCACACATCACCTTAATCGAGAATCGTGAATCGAAATAAGGAATCTCGCAAAGTTCGCGGATAAAATCCACACTTAAGTCACTACACGATACGAAAAATAATAAACCGGCTCAAACTTCCATCAAAACACGAGCCACTGAAAGTTAACGTGTATCGACATAAGAAAGCTGATCCCATAGCCTCTCCTTGTTGTACCTCAAAGCACGATAGCTTTCTACGTCATCTCACGATAATACCGCCTCTACGTCATTTCATCGTGTATTCAGATAGCCACTATCGTGTCTCGGTCTATAACCGATCGTGAATCGAAATTCAGAAGTTCGTGAGCCCAAATAACGCACTATCGTGTAGCGAACTAAGACTTATCGTGATTGGAAATAAATATATTACTCTAACCATATGAAATTTAACTATTTTTCCCCCGCTCACTAGATAACATGTTCTACAAGAAAAGATTGTTTAACTAACTAAAAGTAAGCTAAGGTGTCGTCACTTTTTGAAGTGGTAGTGCTTTTGTTTTTAATTAATTTAGCGCTTCATGCGCACTGCTAGTAGCTCTTACGTGCGAGCAGATTTTTATTGTATCGTGATAGGGACTCCATGCAAGACGCTTCGGGAAATGGCGCACGAGTAAGCCAACGCGAATCTCTTCTCAACTCAGCACTTCACAGTGATGACGCGCCGCTTTCAATATCCACGACTACAAATTCCGCCTCCACACCGCTTAAACTCTCGCGAGACGAGATGAATCTTGCGGAATTTCCACTCACTGTTCTCTCAAAGCGCGCAGATCCATCGGTCAAGACACTTGAGTTTTCGGATTACGTGAAAGGAAAGAGTGGCGAGTTGATCAATCGCAAATGGATCATTACGGGCGCTGATAAATTCGGACTACCAACATCTTCCGATGATGAAGTTTTGTTGGGACTACTCAAACTCACAGCGGATGACGGAGTGCAGTCCCGCAAGGTTCACTTCACCCGTTACGAGCTATTGCGAGTGCTACGTTGGACCACAGAGGGACGTAGCTACACCAGATTGCAAAATGCACTTGATCGTCTGAGCGGTGTGCGTATCAAAGCGACTAATGCCTTCTATGACAACGAAACTAAGCTTCATAGCACGCGTAATTTCGGTATCATCGATGCCTATGAGATCAACGATGGTCGAGATACTCGACCGAGTTTTTTCACCTGGAGTGAGGTACTCTTTAAGTCTTTTCAGGTTGGCTTCATCAAAAAGCTGGACCTAGATTTCTACCTAGATCTTCAAAGCGCGGTTTCAAAACGCCTCTATCGCTACCTGGATAAGCATTTCTGGTACCGCTCGCGAATACAGGTCAATCTATTCACCTTGGCGCATGAGAAGGTCGGAGTCTCGCGTAACTATGTCTACGCCAGCTCACTAAGGCAGCAACTCGAACCAGCGCTGGAGGAGCTGAAAGAGAAGGGAATCCTCAGCGACTTTGAGTTTATCGGGAAGGGGAAAACGACTGAGGTGATTATGACAGCGGCGCACGCGCCGAGAAAGAATATACCAGTGCAGCAGGAGTTCGTGCCGGCAGCAGATCAACGGCCTTTTCCGCATAAAGCAGAGTTTACAAGTCGCGATCGGACTGAGCCTTCGATCGCTAATTTACCTGAGTCTGTTCGTTTGGTGCAGGAGGCTTTGATAGCACGAGGCTTGGCCGAGAAACAGGCGTTTCGGCTGACTGCCGGGCAGGGGAGTAGCACCCTCGAGCGCATGCAGGCGATCATCGCTCATTTTGACTCACTGGTAGAGCAGAAAAGTACGCGTATCAGTAAGAGCCCCACAGGGTTTCTCTACCGAGCAGTGGAGCGCCCGTTTGAGTTTGTGCTTCCCGGGGAGCGACGAAGTAAACAGGTTCAACCGGAGCTTTTGAGTAGCAGCGAGTTAATCACGGAAGGAACCAGAGTCCAAAACAGTAAAAGTAAGCGCGAAACGGATCGGCCGAGGCCTTCGGCCAAGGCGAGTAACACTACAGTAGAGCTGGAAGTTGAGTACCTAAAGCAACGGAGTAAAAAGTTGCAGGAATTAGTTAGTGGAGTTCGACAGTCGGAGCAGCTAGAACTTCGTCAGGAAGTTGAGCAAGCCCTATCAAAGTTAAGGGCGCACATATCGCCACAGAGATTCTCCGAGGCCGTGCAGCATGGAGTTGAGCAAAGATTGCTCGATGCCCACGGCTTCCCAGAGTTTGAGCTCTGGGCGCAACAGCGGAGCGCTCTGCTGTCCCGATGACCCTGGTTCAGATTAGTGACCAGCGACTAATTTGGCTAATTTAGCGAGATTAGCATCTTTCTTAGTTTGCCAGCGTTTTGATGCAGCTGGGGTTAACCAGGTGTGGTTACGGAGTAATGCAAGAGTTTTAATTCGGAAAGGAGTGACCTCATCCCCTAACTCACGGCGTTGCAGCTCGCTTTTTTCAAAAAAGTCATCCCGGCCAAAGTTGGCTAAATCAGCATCCAGCAGGTAGCAGGAGAGGGGAGTTGTTGCCACCTGCTTAAAACTATCTCCATCAACTACAAGCGCAGTATCAAGGATCATTTGCACCATCGTCTCTATCTCAGCACTGGAGAATAGCTTAGACGATAAAAGGAATGAGCGTAGCGCATTGGCACCAAGAGACTCATTGCTGTTTCTTGACCAGATGAATCCCACATCGTGCCAGGCAGCAGCGACGCCAAGCAGCTCTATCTCTCTTAAAGAGAGGTTGTCGGCGCTAGCCAGCTGAACCACTTCGTACAATACATCTTCGGTATGCGAGTAGGCATGATAGAGTAGGGCGGTTGGCAGAGACCCACGCAATAGATCAAGCGCCTCCTTTACGGCGGGGTGTTGCTTGAGTCTATCAAAGTACTGCGCAACGTCCATTTCGGTGTGTTCCCTTTGAAACCGGTGCACTTGCCCCAGACATCGTATAGGGTATGCTTTCTTAAAGCCAGAGAGCTTAAAACGATGAACTCCGTAGCCGAGATATCCCCAACAACCTCCCGACTCACCCCTGTAGTCCGCAGACGCCACTCAGCGTGGCACAACTTCAGGGTCGTGTTGTCAATGGTACGCCCCCACCTGACCACGTTTATTGGCGGTATGATGGCGCTGGCGCTGGGGAGTGCAGTTAATCTTCTGCTTCCTGAGTTGGTAAGACGCATACTCGATCCGCTGAGATTCGAATGGGTCAAAGCTCACACAGCAACCGTTGTTTTGGGATTAGTGGCTTTATTTCTGGTCCAAGGCGTGGCGTTCTTTATTCGCTCGTATCTCCTAGGAGTTGTTGGGCAACGGGTATACGCAGAGCTTCGTGGGCAGCTCTTCCGTGCAGTCCTAGTCAAGGATGTGGAATTTTTTGATAGTCACCGTGCGAGTGATTTAGCAGCGCGGATCAATTCCGATGCAGCTCTGGTGCAGGATGCCGTATCGGTTAAATTATCGGTGATATTACGCTACGGACTCCAGGTTTTGTTCGGCGTCCTCCTGATGCTGTGCATGTCGTGGAAGCTAACGGCAGCGATAGTTGCTAGTGTAGTGCTTATTGTTGGCAGCTCACTTCTATTTGTATCTCGTTTAAGACTAGCATCACGTAATTATCAGGATGCTCTTGCGCGCTTTACATCATTTGCCTCAGAGGTTTTTGGTGGTGTGAAGATAATCCGAGCACTAGGTGCAGTAGAGCAGTTAATAAGACGCGCAGAGACGACCAATAAAGCCGCATGCGAGCTGGGGGAGCGTAGAATTTTCTGGAGCGCAGGATTCTCTTCAGGGGCTAGTGCACTGCTTAATATCTTACTTTTGTGCGTGGCGTGGTACGGAATTACCTTGGTCATGAGCGGCGCGCTGCCGTTGAATGAACTAGCGGCTTTTGTTTTGTACGGAGCGATCGTAGCCGTGTCATTCTCATTTCTTCTAGGAGCCTATGGAGACCTAATCCAAGGACTAGGGGGGCTTGAGCGGGTTTTGCAGCTAGTTGACCCTGAAGGCGGTGAGGGAGTTTCTGATTTCTCAAGTTCAGCTATAGAAGACCGGCTTAAAACACCCCAGAACGGAGGAGTGGCGGTAACCTGTGAAGGTCTTACCTTTGCTTATCCGGGCAGGGAAGATCAACCTGCATTGCAGGGATTGACGTGCAACATCCAAGCGGGATCCTTTACAGCTTTTGTGGGCCCATCTGGGTCAGGTAAAAGCTCTTTGGTGCAGCTTTTGTGCAAGCTTTACCAACCCCAGGTTGGTCAGATAACGCTAAATCAAGAGCCAATCTCAGAGGTGTCTGATGCCCATCTGCGACAACTGGTAGCCTGGGTTCCGCAGGAGCCAACGTTGTTTGGCTTCACTGTCATAGAAAACTTACTGCTCGGCAATCCGCTGTTGTTACGCGATGAAGCGCTAAAAACGCTCAGAAGCTGGGATTTCCTCGATTTCATTGAAACTCTTGAACTTGGTTTCGATACTCTTTTGGGGGAGAACGGCACGTTATTAAGTGGAGGTCAGCGCCAGCGGCTAGCGATAGCACGTGCGTTACTTCGTAGGCCAGCGTTGTTATTACTCGATGAGGCAACCTCAGGTCTTGATAGTGAGACTGAAAGGCAGGTGTTGCAGGCGATACGCTCCCACGTGCCATTGGTAACGCTAGTAGTAATTTCTCACCGGCTATCAACGGTAAGGGACGCTGACACGATCTATGTGCTCACAGAGGGGCGGGTAGTAGAAAGTGGTACACACCAAGAGTTGACCAGTAATACCGGTCTATATCGACAATACGCCGAGCGACAGACCCTGTAACACCCCATATCGACGTTCGCAGTAGGGCTGGCTTCAAACAAGATGCGGACTAGCGTTTGTTCGCGGCAAGCACCTTTTTGCGAATACGCACAGAGGTTGGTGTAACCTCGACCAGCTCATCGTCACGAATAAACTCGATCGCTTTCTCTAAGCTCATCGGTACTACGGGCGTGAGGATTACGTTCTCATCCTTAGCAGCAGCGCGGATATTAGTAAGCTTCTTTTCTCGACATATATTAACGTTAAGGTCGTTGTCACGATTATGCTCGCCGACTACCATACCTTCATATACTGGGTCGCCAGGTTGAACGAAGATCTTTCCGCGAGGTTGTAATCCGAAGATCGCGTAAGGTATAGCCTCGCCCTGACGGTCCGCCACGAGCGAGCCGCTCAGGCGCGAAACAAACTCACCTTTGTACTGTTCATATCCCTTGAGGTAGGAGTTCATAATTCCTGTACCACGAGTATCGGTGAGAAATTCATTGCGGTACCCGATTAGGCCACGCGATGGAATCTCAAATTCAAGTCGCACTCGGCCCGAGCCGTGGTTGACCATATTGACCATCTTGCCCCGGCGCAGCGCTAATTTCTCTGAAAGGATACCGATGAAAGCCTCATCGCAGTCGATCAGAACACGCTCGATCGGTTCGTGCTGCTCGCCATTTACCTCTTTAAAGATAATCTGCGGACGACCAACACACAGCTCAAAACCCTCTCTGCGCATGGTTTCGATCAGGATCGCCATTTGAAATTCGCCACGGCCACGTACAAGAACGCTTTCATCCTCCTTGGAGTCCTCAATCTTTAGCGCTACGTTAAAAAGAGCCTCTTTATAGAGCCTCTCCTTGATCTTCTGTGGTTGTACGATCTTACCTTCGCGTCCTGAGAACGGAGAGGTGTTGGCCATAAATTTCATCGAGATAGTTGGCTCATCGACAACGAGCCGCGGAAGTGCCTGCGGATTATCGAGGGTACAGATGGTGTCACCAATGGCAACATCCTCTACTCCGGAGAGAATGATAATCTCTCCCGCCTGAGCCTCATCTACCTCCTCAAAGTTAATTCCTTGGTAAACTTGCAACTTGGTAACGCGCAGAGGATTAGCCTTGCCATCGGCATCAATGCAACCGAGGCGCTCGTTCTTTCTGGCTTTGCCGTTAAATACACGACCGATTGCGAGTCGTCCGAGATAGTCCGAGTAGGAAAGATTGGACACCAGCATCTGAAAGGGTTTAGTCGGATCATAAGAGGGTCCAGGAATATGCTTTACGATCGCATCGAAGAGAGGAGCCAAATTGGTTCCCCGCTCAGTCAGGGATGTCTGTGCTATACCATCGCGGCCTATAGCGTACAGAAGTGGGAAATCAAGCTGATCCTCTGTTGCATCGAGATCGATGAACAGATCGTATACTTCGTTAAGCACCTCTTGTGGGCGGGCATCTTGTCGGTCAATCTTGTTGATCACGACGATGATTGAGCGCTTAGCTTCGAGCGCTTTACGCAGAACAAAACGGGTTTGGGGTAGGGGGCCCTCAGAGGAATCGACGAGCAATACAACTCCGTCTACCATCATCATCGCTCGCTCAACCTCCCCTCCGAAGTCGGCGTGCCCGGGTGTATCGAGGATATTGATCTTAACGTCACCCCACTTCACCGAGCAATTCTTGGCGGCGATGGTGATTCCGCGCTCCCGCTCAAGATCCATACTGTCCATAACTCGCTCAGCGACCTCCTGATTGGAGCGGAAGAGTCCACTCTGCCGAAATAGGTGGTCAACTAGTGTTGTTTTGCCGTGATCAACGTGGGCGATGATGGCTATGTTGCGAATAGAATTATTGATTTCAGTCTTTACTGCTTCCATGGGACGACATGGTAGCCTAAATCCCTAGTTCAAACAAACTGCCCCGGGCATAGTCGGTTTCAAGCTATCTTTGGCACTTACCCGGGAGCTCCAAGGATCAGATACTGCAGCTAATTTTCTAGGCGCTGGTTACAGCTCTTCATCTGGCCCCTCTTCGTTGCGACGCCTGATATCCTCTGCGTGTTGAGCGCACATAAAGGAGCGCGAGAGGTCTTTTAGCCAAGAGTAAACATTACTCAGCTGATCATATACAGTTGCTAATTTCGGGTAGTCATCCCCGTATTCAATCCTGTAGAACGTGGCTAGCTGCTCAAGTTTTTGTCCAGCCTCGTGCAGGTACCAGGTGCTCTGCTCCTGCAACCCTTGTAACAGTTTCTCTGGTGATCCATCTGTAGTTAGGGCAAGCCGATCAATAACTGGCCAGAGGTCGCTTTGATTCCACTCTCTTAGCACCAATTTAAGGTGCTGTTGCAAAGGAGTCCGATAAGGTGGCTTGGTGTATACATCTAGAAGCTCAGTAAGCTTTTCACCGATCTTCTGAAGGAGATAAGCACGAAGCTGCAAGTAAGGCTGGTAATACAATATGTTATCGGCAGCTGATTCTTCTTCAGCAGGGAATGATGTGAGTTGCTCTAGATTTGGCGCCAGTATTTGAAGCGCATGGTACGGTCTATCAAGGCGAGAGTATACGAAGGCGAGGTCGCACCTACATATAGCACAAAAATAGTGTAGCTCTCCGAATTCTTGTTCCGCGAGATTACAAGCAGCAAGATGAGGGATCTCTGCTTCATCAAAGCGCTTCTGAATTAACCTTATACTACCCAAGACTCTGTAGGCATTGATGAGGGAAGTTCGTTCCTCAGAATCTCCGCCATGGCTTTTCAGCTCCTGGATCGCTTGTGTTGCGCAGACCTCAGCGCATGCTAAAGCCTTTCCTTGGTGCCTTAGACGGTAGTAAGTGGTGCTTAGCACAGAGAGGGTGACGCCCCTAGCAAGACCTGGTGGAAGTTGATTAATCAACAGTAAAGCGAACCGCTCTGTATCACCAGTCCGATCAAGATCAAGGGATTCTTCAATTAGCTTCACCAAAAAAGGTGGTTTAAGACGCGCGCTCAGGAGCTTTGCAGCAACATTCCCACAGGCTAGTGTATCAATTAGCTCTAATCCGCGTTCATGAAGTTGAAATGCCGCTTTTTTTTGGCCAAGAGAGTTAAATACGTTGGCAAGTTGGATCAGCGCATTAATTTGAATCAGGCTATTTTTAGGTTCGTCACCGCAGAGGGCTATGCAGCGCTGAAAAGAAGCCGCAGCACTGCGTAAATCGCCTGTTTGCACGTAGCAGCTTCCTAATAAGAAGTGACATTGCAGAAGATCTCCGTGGTCGACTTCTTCTTGCAGTTGGTCGACCACTGCAAGAGCCTGGATGAGTCTAGGAATCGCCTCAAGGAACTTGCTATCTGCTATGAGCATGGTCGCCTGGTCAATTACCTCGACCCAGGTAGCACCTTTCGCAGTAACTGATTCCGGGAGTGGCAGTGACAGTACCAGCCTTAGGGTAGCTGGTAAATGTTGAAAGTCACGGGGAGTGGTGCTGGCTCGCTCGACCATATGAGATACTCCTGTTCCCAAGCTTAGTAAAACTTTGAGCGATAGTCCAAGTCTGGGTGGGAGTTTTCCTATCGATCGACTTGAGGTTAGCTGCTTAATTTAGAGAAAAATCAAAGCGAGACTCTATAGTGACGTGCAAAAGTCCGTGCCAGTAAAACTGGCAAGGCTTTTGCTGGACATCACTGTAGGTTGTTGTTTTGATTCGCATCCGCGAATCGATAGCGTTCTCCAAAACTCGGGATTTAGCTACAGACTTTTGGAGAACGCTATAACCCGAATATTGCACGAGAGTGCGATGTTCGGGCTAACAAGTGCATGGATGCACTTGCAAATTCTCCAAGCGCAGCGTAGGAATTTGGGGCCTACAGTTTGTGTGGGCAGGCTATCATATGCGAAAGCCGCAGAAATAGGCTAATTTGGGGAATTAATGGCTCATTGCCATACTACCAGAGATAAATGAGTAACTATTGTGTTGCTAGAGTCTTAAGCTATAAATAGTGAGGCCGGTTAAAGGCTTTCGTAATGCTCTAGAAAACTACTTAAAAACTCCAAGAGTCTATCGATTAAAGATATGGAAACCAAAGAAGCGATCCTATACGTCCTCAATTCAGCGCGATATGTCACAAGTGCATACTTAAACGATCTAAACGACGCAGAGATATACATGTGCCCAGTCCCGGGGGCTCACCATATAGCGTGGCAGTTAGGGCATCTAATAATCTCCGAGGCGATGATGGCCGGCGGGGTGCGCGACGGATCCGGTATCTTGTTACCAACAAAATTTATCGAAAATCACGGTAAGCAGCAGGCAGACGAGCTACACAACGGTTCATCCCCTGAGCAAACCCACAGCGCAGCAGCATCGTCGAGTGTGTTCCCGTACACGAAGTCCCAATACCTAGAACTAAGGTCGCGCCAACGCGAGCGCACACTTGAACTGGTGGAATCAATCACGGATGTAGAATTAGCAGCTCCTGGTCCTGAAAAGATGCGCAGTTATGCTCCGACAAACGGCGCGGCTTTACTCGCCATCGGTACCCACGAGTTGATGCACTCTGGCCAGTGGGCGGTGGTGCGTCGGATGTTGGGTAAGCCGATAGTGGTATGAGGCGCTAACAGCTCTCTTCACCTATGCTCAACTACCTCAACTTTTGACGGGACGCTGCCATCTTGATTGAACCGGAATCGCCCCAGAGTTACAGATCGGAGTTCACGCGAGAGCAAATAATCACGAATTTCGCGGCCTGAGTGCGCTCCGCTATCAATAGCCTCAAGGGTAGCGTTTAAGGCATCATAGGCATTCGAAGCCGTAAGGATCGGGTCGTACCCGAAACGCCTCTTGAAACGCTCACCAAAGCTCTGATCAGGTGGTACAAACCTAGAGTAAATGAACTTTGTCAGGTACAGCTTAGTTGCGTCATTTCTCAACCAGCCTTCACCATCATGGATAGTTGCAACCGTAGCGTTAGTATGAAACGTCTTAATCTGTTTTAGCAGCGCAGAAAGTGAGCGTTCATCCCAGACAAACACAAGAAACAGATCAGGCTTTTTGGATTTAAGCCCAACTAAAACCGAGGTGAAATCAGCTTCACCGGCTTGGATGCCGGTGTCACTCACGAACTGCGGATGCTTTTTGATCGCTAACTTACGGAGCATCTCTGCAAAAGGCTCCTGCTCATAAATCAGCGCAATTCGCGAGAAACCTCGTCGTAAGAGATCATCTAGCAGCACGTCATTTTCAAGGGTCGAATTATGGTAAAAGGAGACGGGCCAATCGCGGTTGTCAGGAGCGATAGCTTCAATAGCTGCACTTGGAGTTACAAGTAGTATACCACTTCGGCGAGCAGCCGGAATAATCCCTTGAAATCCATCCAACCAAGTCGGGCCTAACATAACCGGTCCCTTGCGCGTGGCCCAATGCTGAAAAGCTGAGAGCGTATCACGTGCACTCGTTTTGGTATCTTCAAATCGTGGCACCACTGTAGAGCCTTTAACGCCTCCTCGACTATTCCACTCCTCAATAGCAAGTGTGTAGGCATCTGTTTCGTTTCGCCCGAAAACAGCAGCGGACCCGGTTTGTCCCACTAGTATCGGTATCTCAAGTTCGTCTGCCCAGACGCCGGAAAAAGGAATCACTAGAACCGGTCTCAAAAATAGCTTCGTAGCGAGGTTGAAGAGATGAGAGGCGAGACGAGGAAAACGAGGGAAAAAACCGGAGGTGTATCCACTGAGATACACTGAGGATTTTTTCACGAAGTTTGACGAAGTCGCAGCCCGCATCTCGTCAACCGGAGCAGAAGATATTTTTGAGACCGGTTCTAGTAACTTAAGCGCAAGCAGAGAGAAAAATAAGGGGACGACGCTATGATTTTTTTTAGATGTCATGACGTTTCCCCTGCTCATTTTAAAGCTTTAAGACCATAGACCCCGTACAGCCAAGAAGAATGCTCTATTTAATTGGCTGGCAGTAGAGTTCAGCAAACGATCCAGTCTGGATTGATCTGGTTGTAAGCTCTCAGAGCCTTTATTGATCAACACCAACGGCATAACAAGCGTAGTACAACAGTCACCCTTTATCTTTACTTGGTGGCTATTTCTCTCGTAATTTTAATATAGAGATGTGGAAAAGTCTGTGCCAGTAAACCTGGCAAGGCTTTTGCACATAACTATAGCTTCTCTATTTTTCCCATATGTAGCCAGACGACTATTCGCCAGGTGGCCCACTCAGCAATCCCCGCAACTTTTTCTGATGTGGTAGTTGCTATGTCGGCAAAAGAGCAAAGAAAAGAAAAGCTCCTTCTCAGGTAGATGTTTAAACCATCTCCGTGAAGGATAGTAAGATCAATTCACTTTTTGCAAGTAGTTGATCCGCGGTAGTTGCTCTAATCACGGCCACCGGAAACCTCCGGAAGGCGACTATGCGAACTATGCGAGGGTCGACATTGTTAGTCTCCAGCTCCGCGTCAGGGTTTCAAGGGGCCAAGCAGAGCGTGGAAAAGTGCGCTAAGTTTGCAAAAATGGCACTTTACATACACCCCTGCGGTCCCGTCACCGAGAAAGCGGGTCTAGAAGTCATCAGGCGCTGGTTCGACGTTGCTCACCACAGGTACTACCGGGTAGTCGTGACCTGGAGCGTAAAACACCGTGCGGTAGAGGCCCGGGGTGTCAGTATTTCCAAAGTAT
>JBKCMS010000057.1:0-2115 GCA_046300175.1 Pseudomonadota bacterium
CTGGTACTGGGTCATGTTGCAGGTGCATCCGTCAAGGTTGGTGACTATGTCACAGCTGGTGAGGAAATTGCTCACATCGCGGCACCGCCCTTCAACGGCAACTGGTTTCCGCACCTTCATATTCAGCAGATCGCTTCGGATGTGGCAACGATTTATGAGCGCGACAACTATGATACTCTTGATGGATACGGCCACCCTAGTGAGCTTGAAAAACTCCAAAGAGACTATCCCGACCCCTCATGGCTGGTCGTGGCTACGACATAAATCGATGAGGTAGCTTTAACAAAACCAGCCTCAATCATTTTTGCAACACAATTGCGCTCGCCCTGCTATTGCGAGTAGTTTTTTTGCGCAAGTCGCTCGTTCAGGATTCATTACCGTCACAGGGATCCCCTAGCTTTGATTTGACCAGCTGCTCCAACATAAAACTCCAAACACCCCGGATTAGCCAACGCGGATATATTCCCCGGATCTTGGCCAGCAAGGATCCTCTTTACCGTCAGCTCTGCGAGCTTGTTGTTTGTAGTCCGGGGGAGATCAGGAGCTTGGATAATTAGTGCCGGCACAAAGAACGTATTCGACCGCTTTAACTCGCTGCGAATCTGTTCCTCAAGGGGTAGGTCAAGAGAGTCGCCTGCCGCAAGGACAACAAATAACACTATCCTCTCCGTTGTTGCGCCGCTGGGTGTATACCCTACTGCCATCGACTGCTGTACTCGTTGCACTCGAAGTAGCACAGCATAGATATCCGCCGTCGCAACCCGCACCCCACCCGGTTTGAGCGTGGCATCGGAGCGGCCACCAAAAATAAGTCCGCCTTCTGAGGTCTCCTCAATAAAGTCCCCGTGACGCCACATGCCTGGGAATTCGGCGAAATACGCACTCCGGTAACTTTCCCCGCGCGGATCATCGAGAAAATAAATAGGCATCGACGGTGCCGGCTGCACACAGACAAGCTCCCCTTGCTCGCCTACTGTAGGCTTGCCCGCTTCGTTAAACACCTTCACATCGTAGCCCAAGCTCTTACTCTGGACCTCTCCTCGTACAACGGGTTTCAACGGGCATCCTAAGCCAAAGCACCCAACGATATCAGTGCCTCCAGATATGCTCTGTAGCCACACGGGCTTAATCGCACGCTGCACAAAATCAAAGAGGTGCGGTGCTAGGGCCGAGCCAGTCGAAAAGATCGCTCGCAGCGGAGAGAGCGTAAACATCTTTCCCGGCTCAAGCTGGCGCGCTGCTAGCTCGCCTAGGTATGCGGCAGCGGTGCCAAAGTGCGTGATGCGCTCCTCCTGGGCGAGCCGCCAGAGGATCTGCCCCTCTTCCCGAAGTGCATCTCCATCGTAGAGCACCACCGTGGCCCCAGCCGCAAGCCCACTTGTGAGCCAATTCCACATCATCCAGCTCGTTGACGTCTGGTAGAAGAAGCGGTCTCCTGGCCGAATGTCGCTATGGAGCACGTGCTCCTTTTTATGCTCAAGGAGGACGTTTCCTGCTCCGTGAACGATCCCTTTGGGCATCCCCGTCGTGCCAGAAGAGAAGAGGATATAGAGCGGGTGTGAGAAGGGATACAGCGGCCCCGGCTGCCAAGGCCCACTAGGTGGTGGCAGTTCGTGGTACTTCGCCATTTCAAGCGAACCAGCGAGCGGCACCCCTGCGGTTCCGTCACGCAAGTAATCAACCAAGAGAACCGCTTTGATCGAGGGTACCCTGGCCACAATCTCCTCAAGCGCACCAGAGAGCGATACCACCTCTCCACGCCACCTATACGACCTGGCCATAACCAGTACCTCAGGCTTTACGCGCTCAAGCCGAGCGATAACCCCATCAACCTTGTAGTCGGTTCCACAGCTCGACCAGGTTGCGCCCAGCTTTGCGGCACCGAGCATCGCGGCTATCGCCTCTGGGATATTGGGCAGATAGCCAAAGACCCTGTCACCTGAAACAACACCTATCTGGCTAAAGAACTCCACCACTGACGAAACCGCACGGCGTAGTTCGCCAAAGGTCACATGACGCTTTAGAAGCTCTTCAGTCCACGAAACGATCGCCAATTGTTCATCTGGCGTAGCGAGCAAGTTATCCGCGAAGTTAAGCGAGAGATTCGGAAACCAC
>JBKCMS010000058.1:0-28353 GCA_046300175.1 Pseudomonadota bacterium
TGCAAAAGTCCGTGCCAGTAAAACTGGCAAGGCTTTTGCTGGACATCACTATAGGTTGTTGTTTTGATTCGCATCCGCGAATCGATAGCGTTCTCCAAAACTCGGGATTTCGCTACGGACTTTTGGAGAACGCTATAATTCGCCACGTTCCTTCTGTCTTTCCATGGACTGTGGCTGCATCGTACTCTCGGTCCTTTGCTCTTATTTTAGCGATCACCTCTTTCGCGATAGCCTGCGCTCGCTCAATAGTGACCCCGCTCGAACTCTGCGCCTCCTTGCGTATTCTGCTGACAATCAGCGGGGCCAACTGTTCAATATGACTTACATGATTTAACTCGTGGCGGCGGGTGCGCTCAACAAACCCTTCCCAGGCAGATACTAAATCAGTTGCCATGGAGTTATTTGCAGCTACTTTAGGAAGTAAAATAGTTGCTAGACAGGTTATTTTAACTGAATCCAGATCAACCAGATTGCCCTTACCTCGCTTCCAGTTCCATTTCACCGTCCAATCAGTATAAGCAAATCGCACCTGCCCCAGCTCATCACGAGGCCCCTTCTCTCTTAGTGAGGCCTCAAGCTCTGACTCGGTGCGACCCTCCACGGTATAGTAGTTATACACCGGGGTTACTGGACAATTATCCGCACGCGCTGGCTGCTGAGACGCAAGCACAATTAGTACTCCCGCAAACCAGTTCAGAGCAGCACCTGCCATTTTTAGGCTCATGGCCTTTATTGAATCATGAAATCCGTGAAAAGTATGCCCACTACCGCGGGCTCCTCAAGACCAACTGCCTCGTTAAGTCCGTCCAGGAGCTCCTCTTTCAGCCGTGTTTTTCCCTCCACAGTCAAAAGCTCCGTGGCTTTTTTAGAGGACAATATCCGGATAATCACATCTCGAAATTGATTCTCCTTCTTGGTTAGATGTGGATGGGTGCCCCCTCCTGCGGGCTCTTTAGCTCCACCACTTGCGCCGCCTCCGTGAGCCTGTCCCCCTTCCTCACCTCCTTTTATCCCCAGCTGCTTATCAAGCAGCGCTGAATCGTACTCAATCATGATCCGGACCTTCAGAAATGTGCCCATATCAGAGAGGTTAACGATAAATTGGCCAAGATCTGCCGTTTGAATCTCCTTGACCTCATCTTTAGGCTCATGTAGCTCTTCCTCAGCATGCTCCTCCGCTGGGGGCTTCGAGCCCATAAAGAAAGATGCCACACCAGCCCCTCCGACCAAGCTTACCAGACCTATGACAGCGAAGATGATTAGCTTTTTCTTGCTCTTCTTGGGCTTCTCTTCTGTAGGTTTCTCTCCCTCTTCCGCTTTGGCAGACATACGCTTCTCCGTTTATCTTGAGTTCCCATAGAGTAACTTCGGCCATTTGCGGAAAAAACCTAAGAGAAAAGAGTAGCTCTACCTGGTGGCATGGATTTCACCCATTAATCTGCCTAATTCGACACATCTATCTGAAATCGCAGCGCCTTTTCTATTTTAGCCCAGCTCTAGCCACAACTACAGTGACGTGCAAAAGTCCGTGCTAGTAAAACTGGCAAGGCTTTTGCTGGACATCACTATAGGTTGTTGTTTTAATTCGCATCCGCGAATCGATAGCGTTCTCCAAAACTCGGGATTTCGCTACGGACTTTTGGAGAACGCCATATAAGTTACGGAACCCTATCGCGCGCATCCATAACTCCAGCTCCGTGCGCACAGTGTGCGCAACAGAAGAAAACCTCGCCACTCTCAACACCGTGTCCGATAATTCTACATCCGCAGTGTGCACAGAGAGGGGCCAACTTGCTAATTGCACACTCAAAGCTATCGAAGGTGTAGCTGCGACCGTTGAGCACTACTTCAAAGGTCTTGTCATAATCGTTGTGACAGGTAAGACAACGTCCCATAGAGCTCCTTTTGAAACTAAGGTCAGGGCAACAGAGTATGCAGCGCTTTGCCGTGACGCCATGACCGTGCACCCTGCGCTCCGAATCAGCTTGCCAGGTGTTGCAACACCACCGTTGATAGCTCACCTGTGTTACGTTATGGTTCTCCTTGGGTATTTTCAGTTAAAGGTTATGGACACATCACACGATCCTCTCTACGCATTACGACACTCTCTTGCACACGTTATGGCTCAGGCCGTTTTGGAACTGCGCCCTAATGCCAAGCTCGCTTTCGGTCCGCCTATTGATACAGGCTGTTACTACGACTTCGATTTTGACACTCCGCTTACTCCCGATGATTTTAAAGCGATCGAGAAGGGCATGCGGAAGATCATCGGGCAGCGCCAGCCTTTTGTTGCCTCCAAAAGAAGTGCGGCAGAGGCCGTTGAGCACCTAAAGGGTCGCGGCGAGCAGTACAAAGTAGAGTACTGCCTAGAGCTAGCTGAACGAGGGGAAACTGAGATCGGCTTTTACACAAACGGGTCGTTCGAGGATATGTGTGCCGGTCCGCACCTTGAGCATACGGGGCAGATACCTCCGGACTGTTTCACTATCGATTCTCTTGCAGGCGCGTACTGGCGCGGCGATGAGAAGAACAAGCAGTTGACCCGCATCTACGTTCTCTGTTTTCGCAACAAAGATGAGCTCAAACAATACATAGAGAAGCGTGAGCTTGCTCGTGAACGCGACCACCGCAAATTAGGGAAAGAGCTCGAACTCTTCCTTATCTCTGATGTTGTCGGCCCCGGCCTGCCGCTGTGGACTCCCAACGGTACCGCCATTCGTGAGGCACTAGAAACATTTGCCAAAGAGCAGGAAGCCCGTTATGGCTACGTTAGAGTAGCCACCCCGCACATTGCCAAGGAAAACCTTTATTACACCTCTGGACACCTACCTTACTACAAGGACTCGATGTTTCCGCCTATGGATTTGAAAGGTGAGTGCGCCTATTACATGAAGGCGATGAACTGCCCACATCACCATATCATCTTCGGGCACCGTCCTCGTAGCTATCGCGAACTACCCTTGCGTTTTGCCGAGTACGGAACCGTGTATCGCTACGAAGATTCAGGGGCGCTATCTGGCCTTCTGCGTGTACGGTCTATCGCCCAAAACGATGCGCACATCTACTGCACACTTGAGCAGGTCAAAGACGAGTTGAAATCAACTTTCAACATGACCCTCGACTACTACAAAAAATTCAGGTTTGAAAATATAAAAGTTAGATTCTCTACCCATGATCCACAGAACAAATCTAAGTTCGTCGACAACCCGGAGCTATGGCAATTCTCGGAACGAATCGTCAAAGAGGTAGTAGACGAGTTGCAGGTCGATCATTTCCTCGGGCTCGGAGAAGCTGCGTTCTACGGCCCAAAACTCGACTTTCAAGCCACAACGATGCTTGGCAGAGAGGAATCAATAAGCACTACTCAGCTGGATTTCGCTCAGCCACTTAACTTTGACCTAACTTACATAGGAGATGATGGCAAGGAGCACCGCCCATACATCATCCACCGCGCTCCACTTGGCGCGCACGAGCGATTTATCGCCTTTCTGATCGAGCACTTCGGTGGAGCGTTCCCAACCTGGATGGCGCCGATACAAGCGCGAATCATCCCTGTTAATGCCGAAGTTGATAGCTATGCGCGAGAACTGGAAGCGACCCTACGCTCTTACCTGATGCGGGTTGAATTTGATAGCTCTGACAACTCTTTCAACAAAAAGATTCGCGAGGCGGTTACTCGAAAGATTCCAAACATCGTGATTATCGGCCATAAAGAGGCCGAAGAAGGCACGATCACGCTTCGTCGCTACTGTACGAAAGAGCAAGTAACCATGCCCAAGGAGACCTTCATCGCTCGCATGGAGCGGCTAAATAAAGAACGTCTTATGGACAATTTTGAGGATGTTGAGATACGTTTTTAAGGCGCGAGAGCCTTATAAATCAAAACATACGGTATAAGCAGAGGCCGTAACACCGGATATAACAAATCAAATGCCCACCTCTCAATCTTGTTTATACTGTAGCAGTCCTCTCTTCAAGCGTCGACTTTTTGCTACTCACGAAGATGAGCGTATATTTCTGTTCGAATGTGCGATATGTAAGTCGCAGTCCCTCGTTCCTCAGCCCTCAGATGAACTACTTGCCGAGCAATACGCTGGATATTACCGAAAACGCGTTGAAGGCTGTACTTCTCCTAAATCTGATTATTTCGCTCATATCGTTCGTCTGATTACGGAGCACTTCCCTAGCCCGCAGCAAGCGGTAGACCTCGGCGCTGGAGAAGGTTTTTTCGCGCAGGAATTCCTCCGCTATATTCCATCCGCAACTATCGATCTTGTTGAGCAGGCTGGGGTCCCCTTGGTCAAGCAGGGCACATGGCAGGGGCGCGCAACGGAGTACCAACTAAGCATAGAGGATTGGATTATCGCTCCGCCTAAACCTCTCTCCTATGATGTCGTTATAGCGCTAGACATCCTCGAGCACTTGCGGGATCCTGCGAATTTTCTTCATAAGGTTTTCCACAATCTTTTGAAACCTTCGGGTATCCTGGTGCTCACAACACCCAATTCAAGCTCATTGTCCCGCCGGCTGTTTGGGCGTCTTTGGCCACACTACAAAATCGAACACTTAAGCTATCCAACCCCGAAGGCACTGCACACAGTTCTGGCAACTTTACCCTCGACGATAATTAAACTCGATCCTCTCACCAAACAGCTACCACTTAAGTACTGTACTAATGTTTTGTCTAATTTTGGGCCAGCTGGCTCTCGATTTATCGGGAAGGTGCTGAGACATATCCTGCCTGGGGCTCTAAGTTCCCAGCAGGTAAGATTCCCGACGGGAGAGTCTATACTTTTGGCGCGAAAGTGCGCGAATCCAGGATGAACATCACCTACCTGCGTCGAATTGACTTTTATGTGGGCAACCTCCTCTGCCTGATTGTGACGCCAATTGTAAGAATTTTGGGCCGACTGCTCAAGATTGACCATGCTTTGACCACGCCGCGGCAAATAACAGCTATTAAGCTTCTTGGCGGCGGTAATTTTGCTATGAACGCTCCATTCTTTATTGGACTCAGGAGGTCTTTCCCTGATGCCAGACTAAGAATCGTTACTCTACCGCAGTTATTTCAATTCGCGGATTCATTGAAGATATTTGACGAGATACTGGTCATAAACCCAAAGAACCCGATCACATTAGTACGAAGCGCCTCTGCTGCCCTCTGTGCTACCTTTCGCGCTGACTACATCCTGGATTTAGAGGTGTACAGCAAGTTGACCACTCTGTTTGCCTTGCTGAGCTGCGGCAGAAATCGGATCGGCTTTTACACGTCAGATTTCTTCATTCGACGTGCTCTACACACACATACGGTTTTCTACAAGGAGCAGGTGCTGAGGCTGGCGCTTCACGAGCAGCGACTCTCTCTGCTAGGTGGTCAACTAGCTTCATGGACTGAATGTAATACGCACTTACGAGGTGTGCTACAGACTCCCGCAGCAGACCAGCAATCTTGGCTGTGCCTAGGCCCCTTTTGCTCAGATTTGGCCAAAGAGCGGCAACTCACCCCTGAGCAGTGGGGGCTAGTATTTGAGAAGCGATTCAAAACTCTGTCAGCAGATACCGTTATTCTTTTAGGATCAAAACAGGATTGTGCTGCTGCCGAACGGATAGCTGAAGCTATTCGTCCACACGTCGGCTCAGCGCGGATCATCAATCGCTGCGGGGAGCTCTCTCTCTTTGAATCTCTACAGACCCTTGCACGCTGCTCTCTATTTTGGGGAGTTGACTCCGCGCTTCTCCACTACTCCCGACTATTTCGAATACCTACGCTCTCTTTTTGGCGACCGACTACTCCAAGTTCTCGACTAGCATACATTGACGCGCAGAATGACGAGGTCGTATACCGCGAAATTATCTGCTCCCCATGCGTTCATTTTTCTGATCGCGCTCCCTGCGGCGGCAGAAATATCTGCATACAACAACACTTTTTATCACGCCCTCTGTCTCAAGGGGACATCCTTACCAACATTACTACATTTCCTGTGGCATCTAATGATTAAAGATATCTCAACACGATGTTGGCTCGCCGGCTGGGCCTTAATCGTTTTATACGCATTTGTAATGCTGTTTAAATTGGCCCTTGATATCGGCAATCAAACCGCCACCGATGGTTTCTCAGAGTCTAATGCGCTTCGTGCGGCCAACGCTTTTTTAGTGGAGGGACTCGCCCCATCCTATGGCCTTCAGCGTTCAGGATACGGATTGCTTTATCCCGGACAGGGACACGCAGGACATCCTGACTCGTACGTGTATACACACTATCCGCCGGGGCCTGATTTCCTTCTTACATTGTACCAGAGGATTTTTGACGAACTTAACGTACCCCTCTTTAGAGTAATACACATTTACGTGTTTATTGCCTGTATCGTCTTTCTAGGTCAGGCTATGGTCCCCATTCTCGGGGTCGCACGGATGTGCATACTGACTGCGCTCATGGGGTGCGTGCCAGCCACCTATTCAATGGCCTGCGGCCTCCACTATCAAGGCCTATCTCTCAGCCTGCTCTTAGCCCAGGTTGGGGTCATAGCAAATATTTGCAGGCAACAACGAGGCTCCAGAGTTGCTCTTCTCACCATCTTTGGCTTAGGCTTTATTCAAGGGTGGCTTAGCTTTGATTACTTCTTTCTCACAACGCTCGTTGCGGTTCCGGGCTACTTCATCTTTTCTCCGTCAAAGGCGCCCTTGAATATCCGCACACCAGCAACCTTATGTGCTTCTGCAGCCCTTGGTTTTGGTCTCGCGCATCTTCTGCACTTCGGCCAGAACGTTATGTACTTCCAAGGTATCACGCCCGCAGTTAACGATATGTTATTCGCTGCAAAGACCCGCTCATATAGCGACGTTGAAGCTAGCTATTGGGAAGCTGCTTTAAAAGCAGTCAAGCGTTACCTAACGAATCTTCCATTTCAACGCGAATATCTCGGCCCAGCCGGATATGCAATCTGCATACTGGTTGGAGTTGTATGTTTATTTCCCTTGCGATCATTCTCGCTTTTCAAGGCAAATTTCTGTGTATCTGGTAGGCTCCGGCTAGGAGTAATCGCTGCAATCATTGTTGCCTACCTCTGGGTTATATCAATGCCCGCCCACGCCTTAATTCATCAACACTTCATCCCCCGTCATCTCGTCATTGTGCCCCTGTTTGTATTAATAGCATTTCTGATCTCCACTCGTCCGATTGATTCAGCGCCCTCCAATACGCAGCAGCTTTTAGTGATAAAAAAAATAATGTATCTGATGTTGGCTGTACCTGCCATCGCTCTTAGCATCCGTAACCAATCTCTCTTACCCAAAAACTGGGCCTCTTATCACCATGCAGGCTTTACATTACGCAGCGCGGAGCAACCGTGGAGTCGTTGGCATTTTGACCGGGCCACCGATGGCCAGCCGCTATCTGTCAGCGGTGTCAAATTTAATCATGGGATAGGAACGCATCCACAATCACGCATACGCATTTCAGCGCCATCGCATGCAACCCATTTTTCCGGGGGCTGTGGCATCCAGGACGGCTGGCCAAACGGTTCTGTGCGTTGTTACGTCTATCAGAGAGGCGCATTACTATGGTCTAGCAATATTTTACGCCACAGCAAAGCTGCCGAGATATTTAATGTACCTATTGCACAGGGTCACGACATTGTGTTGATGATCGATGACGGTGGCGACCAGTATGACTCAGATATTTCTAATTGGCTCGACCTGCACTTCTCTCCGTGACTGGCACCTTTTAAGATAAGTCGCGAGAGCGGCTAGCCTCTTTATTTTGGGGTCCTAAGGGCGAATTAAAAAACCGCCACGCCCGGCGCTCGTAGTAGCAGCTTTTATTAAATATGAGGGCTAGGCTGCCCTACTCTCCTCCACAGCCGAAACTCTAACTGACAATGCTCCATCTGTAACGTCGACACATATCTTGCCGCCTGGCTGAATCTCATCGGCTATCAGCGCCCTCCCGATTCGAGTCTCAAGCTCACGCTGGATGTAACGCTTTAATGGCCTCGCTCCATAAACAGGATCGTATCCAGCCTCGGCGATGTGCTGTTTTGCTTCCGCAGTGACGTCTATGGTTATGCCACGATCGCTTAAACGTTTAGTTACATCATTCAGCAGGAGCTCAACTATCGCTGTAATCTCACTTAACTGTAACGGCTTGAACAAAACTATTTCATCGATTCGGTTTAAGAACTCCGGCCTAAAGTGTCCACGCAACTCTCGCATAACTGACGACCTGGCACCCTCATTGATCTCTCCGCTCTTAGAGATGCCCTCAAGTAGATGCTGAGAACCGATGTTGGATGTCAAGATAATGACCGTATTCTTGAAGTCTACAGTTCTCCCTTGGGAATCCGTTACACGGCCATCATCAAGAATCTGGAGCAGCACATTGAAGACGTCATGGTGAGCCTTCTCAATCTCGTCAAACAGGATAACGCTGTAAGGTTTGCGACGCACTGCCTCGGTCAGCTGACCGCCTTCCTCATATCCGATGTATCCTGGAGGTGCGCCTATGAGTCTAGTGACAGCAAACTTCTCCATGTACTCACTCATATCTATACGAATAAGGTTCTGCTCGCTATCGAATAGAACCTCTGCAAGAGTCTTCGCTAGCTCAGTTTTCCCGACACCTGTGGGCCCAAGAAAGATGAAAGAGCCGATTGGTCTACGCGGGTCCTTAATTCCAGCCCTAGCTCGTATCACCGCATCCGCAACAAATTGCACCGCCTCGTCTTGCCCGATAACTCGCTTGTGAAGTATCTCATCGAGCTTTAATAACTTAGCCTTTTCTCCCTCAACCAGCCGTGTAACTGGGATGCCGGTCCAACGTGCCACTATCTCCGCGATCTCTCCTTCAGTGACCTCTTCGCGCAACAACCTACGGGCGCCTTCTTTCTCGATAGCAATCTGCTCTGCCTCAAGCTCTTTTTGAAGCTGCGGCATCTTTCCGTGTTTTAATTCAGCTGCCTTGTTCAGATCATACTGTCGCTCTGCCTTCTCGATCTCATGCCGCAGCTGCTCAAGCTGACCACGTATCGCCTGCACCTTGTGAATCGCATCCTTCTCCTTCTGCCATTGGGAACGCATGGCATCGGCTTGCAATCGAGCCTCTGACAACTCGTCAGTCAGGGCCTTGAGCCGTTCTTGGCTGGCCCGATCGATCTCTTTTTTAAGCGCTGCCTCCTCGATCTCAAGCTGCATAATCCGACGAGTAATCTCGTCTAATTCCGCAGGCATCGAATCGATCTCTGTTCGGATTGTAGCGCACGCCTCGTCAACGAGATCGATCGCTTTGTCAGGAAGAAAGCGCTCCGATATATATCGATGTGAAAGAGTCGCTGCTGCTACCAGTGAGTTATCCTGAATCCGCACGCCGTGATGCACCTCAAAGCGCTCTTTAACCCCTCGGAGAATCGATATAGTATCCTCCACACTAGGCTGGTCGACCATCACTGGTTGAAAACGTCTCTCCAGTGCCGCGTCTTTTTCAAGATGCTGTCGATACTCATCAAGGGTAGTAGCACCTATGCAGTGCAGCTCTCCGCGTGCGAGCATCGGCTTGAGCATATTGCCTGCATCCATTGCTCCTTCGCTCTTTCCTGCTCCCACTATCGTGTGCAGCTCATCAACGAAGAGAATGATTCGTCCCTCGGAGTTTTTGACCTCCTGGAGCACGGCCTTGAGCCGCTCTTCAAATTCACCTCTGTATTTAGCTCCGGCGATCAACGAACCCATATCGAGCGAGAAGATCGTTTTATCTCGCAGACCATCAGGCACGTCTCCACGCACGATACGCTGAGCGAGCCCCTCAACGATAGCTGTTTTACCCACTCCAGGCTCGCCAATCAGAACTGGATTGTTCTTTGTCTTGCGCGATAATATTCGAATCACCCGACGAATTTCACCATCACGACCGATCACCGGGTCAAGCTTGCCCTTAGTCGCCTCTTGAACCAGGTCACGGCCATATCGATCTAGCGCCTCGTAAGTTGCCTCTGGATTGGCACTCTGTACCCGCTGATTTCCGCGCACGACCGTTAGTGCAGCAAGAAACTTTTCGCGCGTCAGCTGAAGCGCGCGACAGATAGATCCAAGTGGAGTCTTGGCATCACTCTCCAAAGCCGCCAAAAAAAGGTGCTCCACAGAAACATACTCATCTTTAAGACGCCTAGCCTCATCTTCGGCTTTGACAAAAACCTGCCCCAAGCGATTGGTCAGAAAAACCTTTCCTGGCTCTATGCCAGGACCTGACACTTTAGGTCGCTTATCGAGCTCCCTCTCCACCTGCGATATAAAACTATCAAGAGGCACATCCATCTTTGCAAATAGACGCGGAATCAAACCGCCTGTTTGCTGGGCCAAACTCAACATCAGGTGTTCTACATCAACCTCTGTATTACCGCGTCGAACTGCCTGAGCCTGCGCATCTTGCAGAGCTTCCTGCGATTTTTGGGTGAATTTCTGTAAGTCCATCCTGCCTCTTATTTTCAGCGATATTCTCTCGTACCTATTAACTAGTAACCACTGCCGAGATGATTATCCAGGGCCAACATAGATAAATCGACACAGCGACTCAAAAAGCACCTAACACCCTGTCCCCTGGTCTGCCCCCTGGTACAGGGCAACTCCTCCGTGCTCCCTGGTACAGGGCAACTCCCCGTACTCTGGGCCCTGTCCCCCTGGTGTCCCCCTGGTACAGGGCAACTCTTTATTTTGCTCCTCGGGCACCACTAGTTTTTGTTCGCTGCCTGGGGATACTCAAATAATTTAGCCGCTGGAAGCAACTTTTTGCGATTATTTACGATCACTACAGCATGAGACGACGAAGAATGATCCGCAGTAAGCGCCTATACGATGTATGTTTTCGAGCCCTTCAGGGGTTACCGCTACCTGCGCGCGCAGTTACTACACTATTTTTGGAAAGTATAATCGCCCGACTCGTTGCCACTGAGCAGGTCGTAGTGTGTGCATACGTCTGGATGGCTAACCATCCGCATATGCAGCTGTTTTCTCTCGACGCTGGCTACCTAACGTACTTTCATGGCCAGCTAAAGAAACGCCTCACAGATTTTTTAAAACGACTACTGGGACTCTCACACCTTAGACTATGGGATGACAGGACAACTCTTGGTGAAGTCCTGGATCTAGATGCAGCGATAGCGCGTTTCGTGTACAGCTTTCTTAACCCTGTTCGCGCCGGGCTAGTGCGTTCCATCGACCACTACCAGGGCTGCAATACCTGGAAAGAATTCCTGTCAGCCCCGGCAAACCTGTATGCGGTGATTGAGAAAGAGGTTCCCTGGATCCTTGCCACTGATATTGAGCCCCTCTCACAGAGCAATCCTTCATGCTCAGAGGAGCGCAAGATCATAGCAGCCCTCAAAGAGAAGGCAAGCATAAGGCGAACTCACACTCTACGAATATACCCATTTAGATGGCTCGAGGCATTTGGTATCTCCGACCCAGATGAAATTGAGCGCGTGAGAGCAAGGATCATAGCTCAGGTACGCGAAGAGGAAGCTAAGCTAGCCCCTACCATAGAACCTATCCAGAGAATTGAAGGCTTTGTGGTCACGGATGAGTACAAACCTCCACCGAAAGAGCGGAAGGTCTTCATGTACGCATCGACATTAGCCCGACGACTTGAGCACTTAGAGCAATACAGATGGTTTATCAAGCGATGTCGGGAGTGTTATGAGTTGATGAAGCAGGGCTATCGCAATATCCCATGGCCCCCCGGCTGCTTTATTCCTCCTACTCCTCAGCTTTGCAATGCTCTTTAGAGCTTGTGAGAGGCGGATAAATCTCTCCGAAGATACACCCATGCCTAGAGCACCTTACCTAGCTACTTTAGCGCATTTCGCCGCGGGTCTGAGCGCATCCAGCTCTCGTTTAGGCTAGCTGGCCACCTCTTTCGTTACTAAGTCGCCCGACCAATCTGCCTAATCACCGCAAATATTCCAGATACTGCGCCGCATCAAAAATTGTTGGGGTGTACTAGAGGGAAGGGGCCTAATCACCGCAAATATTCCAGATACTGCGCCGCATCAAAAATTGTTGGGGTGTACTAGAGGGAAGAGGGAAGGCTTTAGGTTGAGAACCTCGGATTAAAACGCGAAGCGGCTGCTAGCTCCTCAAAACATTTTCTTTCAGCCGCAGAGAGGCTCGCTGGAACAACGATCTTTATCTCGGCTAGAGCGTCTCCGCGAGCACCTTTGGACCCCGAAAAGCCGCGACCTCGTACTCTTAACTTTGCACCGCTCTGGGAACCGGGCGGCACTGAGAGTTTAATCGTTCCATCTGGCAATTCCAGATCGACCTTAGCACCTAGCGCCGCCTCCCAAGGAGACACCGGTAGTTTCACTAGCAGGTCATCTCCTACCGATGAGTATCGTGCGTGCCGCGCTAGCCGAATCTTTAGGTAGATATCCCCCTCTCCTTCCTTACCTGGCAATCGCATCTTGGCTCCATCATTGGTGCCAACGGGAATCTTCACCTGCAACGAACGTACGCGCCCGCTAGGGTCTTGCAGCTGTATCGACTTGGTTACACCTCTGAGCGCATCTTCAAAGGATATATCAAGATGCGCCTCACTTGCCTGCGGTGTAGCTCTACCAAAGCCGCCACCACCGGCCGTGCCAAATGGACCCGACCTGCTACGCTCCTGACCTCTGAAAGCACCCGAACCGAATCCAGAGTTACCGAAAATCGCATCAAAAAAGTCGCTAAACCCGGTAAAGCCGGAACCTCCCTCACCGAAATTGAATTGAAAACCGCTCCCGTTTGCCTCCCAGCCAGGCGGTGGACGAAAATCCTGACCCGCCTTCCAGTTTGCACCCAGAGCATCATAGCGCTTACGCTTTTCAGCATCGCTTAAGACCTCGTTTGCTTCATTAATCTCCTTGAAGCGGTCCTCGGCGTCCTTGGTCTTATTGATGTCCGGATGGTACTTCCTCGCAAGTTTTCTGTAAGCCTTCTGGATATCTTCCGGAGAGGCTTTACGGTCAACACCTAGAGTCTCGTAGTAATCCTTAAATTTCACCGCAGACACTCCCCCAGGAACGGTAACACTACCAGGCCAGTAACGCCGGCTACCAAAGGCCGATCAGGTTGCAGCCGCACCGAACGAATTCGCCATTTAAAAGACCGCAACTAGAACCAGCCACCCTTAAAACTTAACCACTATTGACCGATTTTCCAAGGGCTCAAGGTACCGACCAGCTAACACCATCGCGTGCCAAGCCAATCACCCCCCTGTTAGCTGCCATCACCTCCTTGCGCTTCGGCTGCCGGTATTCGTGCGACTCGCCTCGGCTGCCTCAAGCGCTTCCCGCGCTTCTTTTGAGTCGATCTTGCGCAGGGCATAAGCAGCTGAGCTGGCGACGCCGACATTCGGGTCATACATCAATGCGGCTATACGTTGTACCGATGGCTTAGACTGCTGTGGGCATTGGGCCAGCGTTTGCAAAGATCTGTTTTTTTCCCGTGGATCAGAGCTATAGAGCCCTCGAAGTGCAAGCGGCACATCGGCCTCGTGGCAACACCCCGGCAACACCACCAACATCAGCAAGACTCCAGTAAGCTCAGCACTACCGATTAAAAATCGGGTACTGAACACAAAGGTATTTTCGGCGATGGCTGACGTTATGTGAGCTGCACATCGGCAAGCCCTTGCAAATAAATCTATAGGATATCTCGGATTAAGCCCCCGCGGTTTTCCGCCTATCTTACTCGTCTGACCTGGCATCTTGATAACCTCACACGGAATCCGCTCTTAGCGTCCTATTTTGTACAGCTATTTAGAGTAATTCTGACCGACCTACTGGGAGTATCGGCACGCTACTTAGCAGGTTTAGAGAACGGTGCAAGATATGCTTGGAACTGGTATTATAACTGTCTTTTGCTACGGTTGACGACATGCTGGTTAGTCAAACTTCGCTAAAAAGTCCTCATGCTATCCGATAGTGACGTGCAAAAGTCCGTGCCAGTAAAACTGGCAAGGCTTTTGCTGGACATCACTATAGGTTGTTGTTTTGATTCGCATCCGCGAATCGATAGCGATGTGCAAAAGAATGTTGCACAAGATACCTGTAACTTATCAACAAAACGTGGCTACTTTAGCGCTAGGCCCCATCAAGGGGCGGCTTTGCGGAGCAAACTAGTCAGCTCTCAGCCAGGCGGGAAGCTTGTGTCGGATTCGAAGAAACGGTCCACTTGCAACATACGCTCCCGATAGCGCCAACAAACCTAGGCTCGGGCTCTTCCATACTAACGCAATAGTCAGACCGATAAGTATTCTTCCTTTAAGCTTAATTCCAGACAACTTGAGCTGCTTGATACTTAGAAATTCAATCGTTGACACCATTAGGTAGGCAGACAGCACTAGAGCAATAATGGCTAACACCACAAAACCATAACTATCGTGCTGGTACGGCGCTGTGTAAACAAGTGCTGCGATAAAAGCTGCTGCTCCCGGAGTCGGCATCCCGGTGAAGCTCTTTAGGTTTTCCGAAGCGATATTAAACCTAGCTAGTCGGCTCGCAGCGCAAAGAGCATAAAGAAAAGTCACCGCTACCCCAACCTCATCGGCACTTATCTGAAACGCCCAATGATACATCATTACCGCAGGGGCCAGGCCAAAAGAAACTACATCAGAGAAGGAATCAAACTCGACTCCGAATTTAGACGTGGCATTGAGTCGTCGCGCCACACGCCCATCAAGTCCATCGAGTAATATTGCTATGAGAATGGCAAAAACTGCTTTCTCGAGACGGCCAGAAGAAGCGTACATAATCGCGATAAACCCGCAGAACATGTTTCCTACGGTGACAGCATTAGGCACTGCATAGCGTCGACGATAGAGAATCTCTTTCAACTCCTGTCTTGTTAATCGTCTCTCTCCCCTCATCTTATCACCTTCCTTACCGGCTTCGCTTATGCGCACACACCTCCAGCGCTTTAGCTCGATTATGCTACACTGCGACGAGCATACCGTGTGTCGAGATACTGCTGCCGTGCTCGCTGCTCACACTTACTGTCCAGCAAAGTTAGTTGTAGCACACAATCCGCTCCAAGTTCGAGCCCCTGGGGCGTATCGGCGTAGATAACTGTTGCTCCCATGTTATTGATCCTACAGAGCATATCCTCAATGATCGACAACTGAGAGTGGGGCATCACCGCAGGACCATCAACTAAAACCATATCTCTACTGAGCACTGCTCTAGGATTAGACCTCTTTGCTTCAAGCTGGCCCTCGCCAAATCCAAGCACCTTTATTAAACCACCCCAGAGTGCGATAAATCTCTGCTCCGGGCGTGTTAGTCGCGCTAGAGGGGTAGACAAGGCTACTTGATCACCGCCCTCTTTAGGCCATGCACGAAGTACGGATTCGATCTTTTGGCTCACACAAACCACCTGACCGAGGTGGATGCAGGGCGTTGTGAGTAGACCCCTCACCGTCGTTCCTGCAAGTGGGAGATCGGCTATTCGCCAATCGTACAGTGCCCCTTCGCACCCTGCGCACACTCGCGCTATTACACCAACCCCGTTACATATCTCGCAGCGATACCGCGAGCGTGGCAGTACCAGCTCTTCCTTTAGAATTCCAAGCTCTTGTGCCTTTCGGGTACGTGCGATTTCAAAGGCCAACTCATCCGCCAAACCCAACGCTTCGAGCACACTCTGCTGTCCTGTGGGCTCGGCGTGCACTTTTGTGCAGCGGGCAATGTCTCCGAAGCTACCTAGGTGAGCCAACTTACGCCGCTTAGCAAACCTTGCCGCTACTTCAGAGATTAACAGGCTCTTGCCACTGCCAGCCGGTCCACGGATAAAAGATATGCCCCCACACGGAAAGCGCACTTCAGAGAGATCAAGACACCCACGCCTAATATCTCTTAATGTGATCTCCCGATCCCTTGACCTAACACTATCCTGCGTTACCTTACTTCTGAATGATTCAGGTTTTGCCGTCACTACACTAGCTAGACCAAGTGCGCCCGCTAATTCATCGCCCTTGAGACTGCCAAGCGCTAGGTCAGTCAAATATTGCACTCGCTCAAAACCCGATATATCTCCGCATAAAGCGGTGAGAGATACGCGCTCTCCTGGCGAAAGAAGCGCTACTGGAGTACCGAGGGCGTGCTGTCCAAATCCTCGCGCAACGATCTTATGCAGGCGATTCCTAAGCTCATCAGGAGCTGTCGCGCTGTGCGCTAAAACCTCCGCAAATGACAGCGCTGCTACATGCTTTAGTGGGACACCGTGGAACGTGTAGCTCGCAAACTCTGTCGCACGGCCAAATCCATCGCAGTCCCGGCAGGCGGTAAGCCTGCCCACGTCCTGCTCTAGCCAGCCAAGGCCCTGGCAGGCTCCACAGAGAGCCGAACTGTCGATTAACGCTCGCGTTGGCTCCGGTATAGTCGCACTACAACCGCTGCACCTCCAGCTCCCTGACACAACTGCCAGCTCCCGGCCTAGGGCTTCACGCGATACAAAGTGCATCAGACGCAGCTCTCCGCCTCCGCGCATAAACCAGCGTGATACCTCACTACCAATCAAGTTAACCCCGCCACCTGGCCCATTTGTGGGAATTACAGCGAGCACCGGCTCCCCATCATCTGAGGATATATCCTCCACTCTGACAAGCTTTGCGCCGATAAGCGCACGCTCAGCAGCTAACCACTCGCAACGCTCCTGTAAAGAAGCACGGGAGTAATCGTCCACAACCGAGAGGCTGACAAAGCCGCTTTCGGGAACGCTTAACCGATCAAATCGTATCGGCGGCGTCGCATAACACCCGCAGCGACTGCAAAAAGGATTCAGACTTTCGATCAGGTACTTGGATAGTTCTTGCTCGATTCCTGTAGCTTGAATCAGAGCGTGCGGCAGAACTCCGAGCGGAGTGAGCTTCAGCACGCCTATCTGCCTGCTACTGTGCTCCGGCAGTGCGGTCAAAACACCCAACTGCTGCAACCTATCAAACAGCTTCGGGGCCCTCGATGCTACCGCCGCATACAGAGCATCGGACAGGGGCATCTGACCACCCTGCGCTAACCACTCAGATATACCCGCTACTACGGTTTCGAGTTCAGATGATACCGATGAATTCAAACGAAATCGCCTCTTTACGTGTTCGCATGCTTTCGCTCCGGCCCCGTACTTGGTAACCTTAAACCTTGGAGAGAACAACAACCCTGACAGCTTTTATGATGAGAGCCCCCGTTACCCTCCGCAGCATACTGCTTCTTCTCTTCTGCGGCTACTTACTTATAGGCCCCGTACCAAAGAGTTCGGATATCGTTGCTGCATCTCTCGCATACGGTCTTCTAGCTCTTTTTCTTATTATTGCTGGGGCCACTTTGGTACAGGCGCTCTACGTCAAGAGACGGCTAGCAATCGAGCTCTTTCCACCATCGGAAAGCATCGTTGCTGGTAACCCTGCAAGATGCATAGTGAAGCTTTCAAAGATTAGCCTTCTTCCGGGAACAGCTCTTGAGTGTCGGCTATCGTGCATACACCAGGGCATCGTCATACCAACCATTCGACTACTCAAGGGTGTACCATCGAACCATCGAATCGCTCTAGATGTGATAGCTCCTCACCGTGGCAACTGGGACATCCACGGCATACAGTGCGCCGTTGGAGATCTCACTGGATTCCTGCGTATATCCTGGAAGATTCCACTTGAATCGTCACTGATCGTAAGTCCCCCTCGACAACCCGAGGCTAGATTGCCCCTAATCAGCTCTACCCAGAGAGCTGGTGACATGGTGACCGATGCGGTGCACCGTCTTGGCGATCCATTTGACATCAAACCATACCACCCCTCAGATGGGATGAAAAAGATCGTCTGGAAGGCTTTCGCCAAGAGTGGTCAGCTGCTCTCACGACACGCCGAGGCCTCGATGACTCCAGAAGGTTTTGTCGCTCTATTTGTGGCGGCGTTGCCGGATGACGATGAGATCTGCGGCAAAGCTTTAACCTACGTCAACGCCCTCTCCGAGTTGAGACTCGATCTATTGCTCAGCTGCGAGGGACAGAACGGCCGCCCACCCGGACACTCCGTGGAAACAAGCCAAGAGATCCTAATCGATTCAACCTGGGACTCGCAGCGCTCTAATGGCAGCTCTATAAATAACGATCTGCAATCTCTATTCGACGCATGCTCGCGCACCGGAGTGGCCGTTAACCTACGAAAGATAGTTATCTTTTGCTCAGGCAATCGCATGGCCACACCGGATGGCGTGCGGTTCATGCAGGAGATTACCCGTTGGATGGAGGAGCGCCAGATAGAGCCAGTATTTTTCGTCACGCAGCCTCTGATCCCGCACAGCATAGAGCCGAGATCCTGGTCGTCTCGGGCAACTCGTGTACTTTTTGAATCCAATCAAGAGGCTAAGCGCTCAACATCTCTGGCCGACTATCAACTGTTTCTCTCCACATGCTTATCGAAACAGTGGGAGGTGTTTGTATGAGTGAATTGACCCATCCAGCACGCGCCTCAGCGCACCCCCATCTCTACCTCACTGTTCTGGTATTCCGCGCTATCTGGGTCATCATCGCCACTATTGCGGTCCAATCTCTCTTTCCCCTTGGAACTGACAGCGTGTTTGTAGCAGTGGCGGGCATCATCGGGGTCATTATCAGCTCCTGGGTTGCTCAATCAAGAATAAACCACCTTGGATTTTTAGCAGCTATTTTCGCGACCTTCGTCACCTACCGCACTTCTATCTGGGGCCTGCAAGAGATTGCGGGGATACTAGGGATTACAACGCTCACCATCGACCGTTTTGCTATGCACGTTGGGACATGCATGATTAGCGCCACGGTGTGGGCTCTAGTAACCTGGGCCTTCTGGCGCATCAAAGCTGCTCTAACACTAGAAGTCCTCGGCTTCTTTACCGTGGCGCTCTTGCTTTTCTCCGGACACCGAAACTTTCATCTCGACCGACCCAAAATTCTTAACTCAATAGCTTGGCAATTGCGCGTTGATCACGTGACGATGCTCGTTATTATCGGGGCGGCGCTCACAGCACTTGCTCTGATCTACTTCTATTGCGCTGCTCTTGCTGTGCGCCCTCGAATCGATGGTCCAGTTACCAGGGTAATTATCAAAAAGACTCGAGTCGTATCGACCCTCGCGTGTGTGGTCCTACTTGCTGGCATTCTCTTCTCTGTACAGAATTTGGTGTACCGCCATTACAATTCAACTATGCTTGCTCGGGTTGCAAATGGCGTTGGCATGAATACCAATCCTGGAGTAAGCCCTTTGAGCTTCCAATCGGCTCTAGGAAGCACCAACCAACCAGCCGCTTTGGTGCGACTAGAAGGGGACTACAGTAATAACCCCTTTAGTCCGATGATGTATCTACGCGAGAGCGCTCTCTCATCATTTAATGGTAAAGAGATGGTTTTCGCCGGTCGAGCCTATGACACGGACCTGCCAGTGACTAGCACCCGCGAATCTTTCTCTCGGCAAGAGGATTCGGCACTCAGTGAGCGTGAACCATTGGTTCAGTCAATGTATCTTATCGCCGAACACGATCATGCTTTTGCTGCTGATTACCCGATTTCGATCAAGCAACTAAAGAACCCCCGACCAAACCGCTTTAAGGCAACTTATCGCGCCCACTCGGTTGCTCCTGCTTATCGAATCTCCTCGCTCGCTAGCCGCGAGGTTGGAGATGCTCGCTGGACCCAGGATATTAAAGATCATTACCTAGCCCAGCATCCTGACATTCGCTATGCCGAGCTGGCACGATCGATTACTAAGGATGCGACAACGCCGATTGAGAAGCTCAATGCAATTACTGCATACCTCTCAAAGACTGCGATCTATACCCTAACGCCGAACCATGCGATTCAGCCTACAGATGATCCCGTAGCCGCATTTCTCTTCGGAGATAATCGGGGCTACTGCGTGCACTTCGCGCATGCCATAGTTTTTATGGCTCGTAGCCTCGGAATACCATCCCGAATAGGCACAGGTTATTTGACCGACCTAAGCCAGGCTAAGGATGGTCACATCCTTTTGCGTATGAGCGATCGTCACGCATGGGCTGAGACTCACATCAACGGTATCGGTTGGGTACCCTTTGACGTGCAACCGGAGAAAGTTGAGAGTCATGCTGAGACCCAGGTTGATGCCAAGCTACTCGAAGAGCTTATGGGCGTGCTGGAGCCAGGTGAAGAGATACTACCCCCAGACGCCACCAAAGATGAAGCCGGCATGACCGAACCCGAAGAGTATTGGATACCCTCTATAAACCAGCTCATGATGGTTATCTTGTCACTCGTACTATCGACTGTACTAGTTAAGTTGTGGTTGCGATACGGCTGGCGCTACGCTCCTACATCCAACCTTGCCCTGCGCTGGGGATACATATCTGCGGCATCACGACTACACGATATCGGCGTATCACGCCGATTTGGCGAAACTCGCTCGGAATTTGCATCTCGCGCGCCCAACCGTATGCTCGATCGGATATCGGCGCTGCTTGTGACAAATGCGTACAAGCCAGATAACACGCTCATCGCTGATGATGTCAAACAAGCCATGCGTGATGTGAGCTCTGGCTTTAGCAAGCTGCCACTACGCACGAGGATACTCGCAGCCATTAATCCCGGATCGGTAGCTCGTACAATCTCTGGGCTCTTTGTTGGAAGGGACTGGTAAGATGAAGCAGATCCTGCACCGCACAAGGATTGTAATACTTGTTTTTAGCTTACTTATTGCCACTCCAGGAGTCAGTCAATCTCCAGATGCTCCCTCTGGATCGCTCTCAAGCGAGGAGCCCCTCTTAGACCCCTTTGATCCCTTTGACCTCGGAGACTCTGATCCACTAGCTACAGAGAGCGAGGATCTTGTTAAATCCGCAGAAGCTCTGCTACGCGAAGCTACCGGTCTTTTGATTTCGGACCGCCCCTTGGATGCTCGAACAAAGCTTCTTAGAGCCTTAAAACGCGACCCAAATCTATATCGCACCCACTACCTACTTGCTGGGTACTATCTGATACACGTCGGTCACTTCCGCTTGGCGATGAAGTACATAAAACAGGCAGAGCTGTTGTTTGAAAAGGAAAACGGACTGCCCCCCTACTCGGATCACTCGCTTCAACTAGAGCACGCAAATATAATCTACTATCAAAGTCAGATTAGACTGAGCCTTGATAATTACGCTGGCGCTCTCGAATCGCTTGATCGGTATGCCAATTTAGGATACGTCAGCGAATGGTACCCAGGGTCTCGCGCATGGGTATTGATGAAGCTCGGCCGAATTCAGGAAGCAATCACCGTAGCACGGGCTGGAATTCTTGCAAGCGCGGAGCCTGGACGCACACTTAATATGCTGGGCATCCTCCTTTCAATGAATGGACAGCCCCAAGAGGCGCTTGAAGTGTTCCGGCAGGCGATTGCAAATGAGTACTCCTCTGGTAGCGATGGACAGCCGGCGACCCCTCTTAATAACTCAGGAGAGGTATACAAGGAGATGTTTGAGGACGACAAAGCTGAGTCGAGCTTTTTGCGCGCCATCTCTCTACCGGATGGTTGTGAGCATGTGCTGCCGAGCCTCAATCTTGTTTTGCTATATATTGAACAACTCAAACTCGATGCTGCCCGCTCTACTCTCGATGGATTTGAGCGCTGCGTGGCGCAATTTCCCCTCAGAAACAACGAGGAGCATGCAGCTTTAGTGCAACTTGCACGTGGGCGTATAGCTCTCCACAGTGGAGCAGTTGATAAGGCGATCGAGCACTTTAGAAGCGCTCTTGATGGCACTCAGTGGTTTGGCAAAATCGGCACCAATCAGAATGATCTCATGGTCGCCGCTACTATCTCACTAGGCCAAGCTCTAGATCGCAAGGCTAACGTCATAAGCTCTACAGTGAGCGCCTCTTGGGTGGAGTGGCTCGAGCAGCTTTCTGCTCGCACAAGCCATTCGCTCGAGTCATGGTGGCTCTTGCGGAGGGCACGCCAGATGCTAAGCGGTGAGCTAAACGATATTGAGGATCTACAGATTAGAAATACCGACAGCCTACTTGAATATCCAACTCTTGGTGAGGTTCTGAGCGGGTTCTCCGCACGTAGTCTCCAGCGTCGGATAAAACGCGAGAGCGATGCAGACAATCGCGCCCCTGCAAAGCTCTTTTACCAGCTCTACGGAGCAGAAGCAGACCTTGGGATGTGGTCTGCGGGGAGCACACTTTCCGCGCTTGATTCTGTTATTGAGGGTGCGCGCCCGCGATACGACGAGCTATTACGCACCCATGCAACTTTAAAGCGCCTGAAAACCTTGCCAACAACCTCGGCCCGTTACCATGAGATGGCCTATCGCGTCTTCTTTACTACTCCTGCTCTGCTTCGTAATTACGGACTGCCGCTACCAATTCGCATCGACCACAACACCGTTTCGCGGCAGATACAGCAAGCAATCCTCTCTGGCCCCTTTATAGAGGTCAGACACGATACCACCACGGCTTTAAATAGTTGCATTATCTCGGGTAGTAATACTAATGGCACCCAGGGCGTGAGCCTATCTTTTACCTGTCCTGGCCAAACATCGACGACTCATACAGTAGAGGATAGTGCTCCTGAGTCAGTTGTGAATAAACTATCATCAACAATTTTTAGTAGTAGTAGTAGGTAGCAGGTATGGAAGCAGCAGTGACCCAGATCGAATTTCACAAAGCGCACATAACTATCTCGGCTATTATCACAGCCCTAGAGAAGATTATTCGCGGACGCGGCGACACCATTAGATTAGTAGTCGCAGCATTAGTAGCCGACGGACACGTGCTCCTTGAGGACTACCCAGGCTCCGGAAAGACCACGCTCTCTAAGACTCTTGGGGGACTAATCGGCGCGGACTCATCAGATACATCGCGATATCCTTCTCGTGCTAGTGACCCGATCGTCAGCTTTCGACGTATCCAGTTTACCCCCGATATGCTTCCTGGTGACGTCCTTGGAGTGAACATATTTGATCCCAAAACCGGTCAATTCAGCTTTATGCACGGTCCTGTCTTCGCGCACATCGTGCTGGCCGATGAGATCAATCGAACCGGCCCCAAGGTGCAAGCCGCTTTCTTAGAGTGCATGGCTGAAAAGCAGGTTACCATGGATAACGTTACCCGCCCGTTAGACCAGCTGTTTTTCGTTCTAGGCACTCAGAACCCTCTTGATATCGCCGGAACGTATCCACTTCCTCAAGTGCAGCTCGATCGCTTCCTGTTAAAGGTACCCATGTCGTACGTAGATGCCGCGACCGAGTGTGCCATCCTTGAGTCTCACTCTGAAATCCGCGAGGGATCAACATCAACAACTCCGGTGTGCTCTCGCAGCGATGTTCTCGATGCTCGTCGAGCTTGTGATCAGGTGCATATTACACCTGCTCTGCGCGAGGCGATGGTGGAGATAGTTCAAGCCACCCGCGGAAACCCGATGATTCAATTCGGGGCATCTACCCGGGCTGCTCTAATGTTGCAAACAGCAACTCGCGCTTGGGCATTGATTCAAGGGCGTGACCACGCCAACGAGGATGACCTACGCTACATCGCTCCATATGTGCTGCTGCACCGCCTAAAGTTCCATGCAGGGGCTGGGGAGTCAAAGAGAGCCCTGGAAGCAATTATGGAGCCCGCGTTAGAGAGCCTAGTAAGACGCGGGCTTTAGCTCTGAGCGCTTAGGCGCTAAGAGATTTAATACACTGAAGGTCGTGGCGAATCAGTGCGTTAGTACTGATTCGGAGGGGGGCTTGGTCCGATTGCCCCTCCCTAAAGCTGGGATTGATAGCGTTCTCCAAAAGTCCGTAGCGAAATCCCGAGTTTTGGGGAACGCTATCGATTCGCGGATGCGAATCAAAACAACAACCTATAGTGATGTCCAGCAAAAGCCTTGCCAGTTTTACTGGCACGGACTTTTGCACGTCACCATAGGTGCTTGGGGCTGATTTTCGCTTTTTGCAGCGCTGGGGCTCAGGCTTCCCTCCCCTGTCCAAACACCTGATCCATCCAGTGGCACACGTGGTTGATTAGCCACCTGAGATCCCGTATCGTTCCGGCGCGCGCCATGAAAATCCGGCGCTCCTCGTAACTGTTAAGGATACCTATGACATCCGCAATCCGTATTCTCTCACGATCTATCACACTCACAGGGGTGGCTTGTTCTGTCGTTACTCTCACTGGCTGCGGTGGTGGAGGCTCTAATAGCGGAGGATCTAATGCGTACTCCGGGACATGGAGCTATCAAACCGTAAAGCTCTTGGATGCATGTCGGCTAGGAATCTCTGGCACGCTCAACGGAACGATGAGGGTTGAACAGAGTGGCTCGACCGTTACAGTACAAGCAGGATCGCTACAGTTCACCGGGAACACCAATGATAAAGATGGATTCACCGCTTCCGTGACACGCCAGAGTCCAAATGGCTGCCGGGAAGCGAGCACGATGGAACTACGTGATGCCAGTGATGGGAACGGCCCTATAGCGATAGCGATCGGGGCTCAGTGTGGAAACCGCGCCTGTGTTGTTGGATACGGGGGAGCAGCTACGAGGACGTCGACGAGAGGTCTGTCAGAAAAATCCGCGGATGATGCACCGAGAGATACAGTCGAAGAGATCACGCGCGTCGTAGAGCTCAGTGATGTGGGCGTCGATGGTGGACTCGAGAGCGCGCTTGAAGAGGCGCTGCTTGAGGCTGAAAAAGCTCAGTAAAAGTAAACCTGGCTATTGGGGCATCAGGGTGCACCCAGCGCGCCTCTCGGGCGAAATTCCGACTTTGAGGATGAGGTAGCTGCGGCTGGTTCGTGCTTTTGCGGATCTGGCGAGCCGCGGTTCGGCCTAGAGGTGGCGAATGATAGCCTCATTTCTTCTTGACTAAACTGGGCTATTGGTCGTAAATAGTCAACTATGTGGATTAAAAGAGATTTTAACATAGATTCCGTAGCTCAAGGGGCGTTGCCGATCAAAGTCCTGCGGGGACCTAGGCAGGTTGGGAAGACTTCACTGCTAGCAAGGCTGGGTACTCATCAGGTCATCTATCTAGACGATGCCGCCACACGTCTACGAGCTCAAGAGGACGCGCGCTTCTTTCTTGATCAGTTACCGACACGGATTATTCTCGACGAGGCGCCTCTGGCTCCCGCCCTATTTCCTGAACTGAAACGTAGAGTTGATCAGTTCCGGATTGCACATCAAGGAGAACTGCCAGATGTGTGGCTGACGGGGTCAAACCAAACTCTCATGCACCAAGAGGTCGGGGAATCACTCGCAGGACGGGCAAGCTACTTCGACTTAAACACGCTCTCCGCTCATGAGCTTGGTGATTTATGGACGTTACGTTCATATCTCTTGCGAGGAGGCTGGCCCGAACTGTATGCTTCGCCCCAACTTGAATCAAGTCGATACCTCAACGATATCGTGTCGACATATATCGAACGGGATATAGTCATCGCCGCAGGCATCGAGAGGCGCGCTGCGTTTCTCAAAGCGCTGCACCTACTCGCTGGAAGAGTTGGTCAACTCTTTGTGGCTTCCGACATCGCACGTGATGCAGGGGTTGATGCCACGACGGTGCAATCGTGGGTATCTCTACTTGCGACCAACGCTGTGGTGTTTCCACTGCCGGCGTATTTTTCCAATCTCAATAAACGACTGACTAAGGCCCCTAAGTATTTCTTTTACGATGTAGGGCTCGCCGTTAGATTGCAGGGCTGGACCGATATAGATCCAATTATGAACTCGCCATTATTTGGACATCTGTTTGAGAATATTGTTGTGGGAGAATTTATACGATTCTTTTTGAACCGTGGAACCCGCCCCTCACTCTATTTTGTACGTTCAAAGGAGAAGGTAGAAATTGATCTTTTAGTCGAGCTTGGTAATCAGCGATACCTGGCAGTGGAAGTAAAGACAACTCCCGATCCGTGGACAGCGAAGCAGCATGAGCTTGTCGATTCTCTGGGTCTAACGGTAGTAGAGAAGTGGGTCGTATCGACATCACCCGCTATCTCGTTTAAGGAGACAGCTGTCGTTGCCATACGTGACGTATGGGAGCGATTAGCTGCGATCATTTGATCGTGATGAAGTAGCTGCATCAAATCTTACTGACTAAATTAGCGGTGTCGCTAATTTAATCAGGTGCCGGCTGGTTTCGGTCGCTTTCGATGGCAAGCGCGGACGTGGATGCGGCTTTGTCTTGCTACGGTGGCATTTCCATAGTACAGCATGGAAATGCCACACAATTGGATTTCAAGGACTTTAGATCCGTATCTCGCGCCGAATTCCCCCCTCAAGCTCTTTCCGATCTGGCTCATTCTCGGGCCACGACAGGTAGGAAAAACCTCTCTGCTAAAACATTGCAGCGCCTCTAACCGCGCTCCCACCACCACCACCACCACCACACGCTGTCGTTAGAGCTATTACTATGAGAGTCGTAGTTTTGAGGTTCTTAATGTTATCATCTTTTAACTTGTACCATTAGTGGCGCAGCATAATTCATAGGTCAGAAGTCTCATTAATTCAAACCCCTAAATCCGCCCAAACTGGTACATACTAGATTCATTTCTCAGCAACTCACCTAAAATTAGGGAACGAGGCTCGAGAGAGCACCAACCAGGCTTCTTACCTATTCTCAAAAGCTCAACGTGAATCTATTAGATTACTGCAACTACAACATTAGACCCCAAGCTATCTCCATTAGAGCCGGTGGAGGTTACTCGATACAGGTATGAGATGGTTGCGGGTTAAAGCGCGGCCGGCGGGGACGCCGGCCCTATCGGGGATATATATACCCATACGCCTTTCCGCTTGCCTTACCTAAGCTGAACGTCCCCAGCATAGTTGCGAACGAATTCAACGTTTCCGCGAATCTGCATGCTCACAAAGCCGGATATCGAACCCTCAAGACAGCCTTGAACCGTGAGACTGGTCACTCCTACGATGCTAGGAACGCCGTTGAGTACCTGAATGACGGGGCCACCTGAATCTCCCTGGCAAATCGCTGCGCCGGTATCATCAAAGCTTGCAGCGAAGAGCCCTCGCGCTACTACTCCGACGATCATGCGTCCTGATTTGTACGCGGCTCTACCGAGATCAAGAAATGTCTGCCCTTCTTCATCTCGCCCGTATCCATACACAGTTATCTCTTCGCCTTCAGCTACTGCATCGCTGACGTTGATCGGCACTGCCGGTATGCCCATGTCTCGATTTACTGTGATCATCGCTGTGTCAAAAGCTGAGCCGATACCCCGGTATTCCGGATTTACCTGATACCGCACCACTGGATAGACCCCATCTCCGGTCACGACAACAAAACCATCAGCCCCTTCTCGGAGCGGATCGGTGATACAGTGGGCAGCTGTAAGAATATCATCGCTCGTGACAACTGTGCCGGTGCACACGCCAGCAGCTCTCACACCTTGGCCATCTGAGACTACTGGGATCACGGCAACTACTGCTGTTCCTTCGGTGCTACACGATGAGCCACCTGTGATCTTACCGGTAATCGTATCGCAGCTATCCGATCCTCCTCCCCCTCCCCCACATCCAATCAAAAGAGTAACGGTAATCACTGCGAGGTATGTTCTCATCTGTCTCATGTCTCTTCCTTGCGTTGTCTCTTCCATCTATCACCGCGCGCTGCTTCATCTGCGTGCAGCAGCTTGTGGGCGTAGGGTTTTGGTTACTTGGTTGTGGTTGTAACTGATGGATGGGGAATGTTCCACGGGGTGTGTCATTGGGTGAGTTAGGTGGCGTACATCAAAGGTGCTGGTTCGGCGGTGGATGTGCTGGGTACCTTTTTTCCAATACAAACGGATTGGAAGCTTGGCTGTGTGACTAAGCGTGCACGAACGAATGTCAGATTGCCTTCTTAACGAGTTGCTTTGCTCAGGGCTTCTAGTTGTCGGATGCGCTTCTTGTTAAAGCCCGGATATTTCATGAAACTGCGTAGCGAGAGCGCCGAGAATGGTGATTTTTCGGGCCCGTAGGGCGAATTCAAAAATCGATTTTTGGGGCTTCAATAGTATCGTGATACAATCCGGTCCGAAAATCGATTTTTGAACCGAAAAAGCTCCGTTATCGGCGATCGTAGTAGCAGGCTTCATGAAATTTCCGGGCTAGCTCTTTGGCGGCTCTGATCAGGGTTTGTGACAGGTTTGGTCTTTTCTGGGGTGTCGTCATCGCAACTCTTGATTTTATTGAATCATCTTTCGAGAAGCAACGCATTTCGGAGGTGGATACCTACTGTAGTGACGTGCAAAAGTCCGTGCCAGTAAAACTGGCAAGGCTTTTGCTGGACATCACTATAGGTTGTTGTTTTGATTCGCATCCGCGAATCGATAGCGTTCTCCAAAACTCGGGATTTCGCT
>JBKCMS010000059.1:0-14519 GCA_046300175.1 Pseudomonadota bacterium
TCTCCAAAAGTCCGTAGCGAAATCCCGAGTTTTGGAGAACGCTATCGATTCGCGGATGCGAATCAAAACAACAACCTATAGTGATGTCCAGCAAAAGCCTTGCCAGTTTTACTGGCACGGACTTTTGCACGTCACTATAGGTCTATGTTCCCTCGCGAAACGACGGATATTTCAACGACACACCGAGCACAGCCTTCATTAATGAATTACGCACTCGCTGATTAGAGAGCATAGTATAAGCTCCCCGTTTCAGCACCTCATCCGCCGATACTGATGGTGGCATAGGAAGCTTCTCTCGGCCACATATGTATAATACTACATCACGTGCCTGAGTTGGGTAGTCATCATTTACGCATATAACCGGGGGCAAAACCCCTCGGAATTCGATACAGCGCAAGATAATTGTAGCTAGATCTTCGACATGAATACGATTCGTCCACTGCGAGCCGTCTCCTACCAGATGATAGGTACCCATGCGCAACGACACCGCTACACCCCGGTCTGGACCGTATATAGCCGGAAGCCGTAGTGCGGTAAACGCGCACTTTGCACCGGCTGCATTGATAGCTGAAATGCCCTCTCGATAGGTCTCCTCAGACGCTAATCGTGCCGCCCCCTGAGAATTCCATGGAGCTGGCGCTGTTGACTCATCCACCCATGAACCATCTCGCACACCAAAAACACCTGTAGTGCTCAGGTAGATGATCCGTTTTACTGCTGTGTTGCTAATCGCTTGTACGACGCTTCTCACCCCGTGCTGAGAATTATCAGAATTACACTGAATATCTGAAGGTCCTGTCCTGAGGGGTGGAACGCTATCTACGACTATCTGCAATCCAGAATTTTCCGCAAATAAGCGCGCCAAGGCTAGCTGATCAGTGTTGTCGAGCTGATAGGCGAGCCAACCTCGTTGACGCCAACGAGCGCACTGTTCTTCGCTGCGCGATGTGATGATAAAGCTTCCTACTGGGAGCTTGTCGGCAACCCTCTGCAAGGTATAACCACCTCCTAGCAGTAGCGTTAAGGGCCGATTAGCTTCTAAGGCCATAAACGCTCCAGTATCCATTGTGCGTCTCCGTTGATTATGAATCTAATTCGATCGTGCAGGCGATTCTCACGACCCTGCCAAAACTCAAACATAGCCGGTATCATCCTGTATCCGCCCCAGTTAGGAGGGCGGGGCACAGGTCCATCGCCCACCACTTGACGCAAATGCTGCATCGCTTGCTCTAGCTCTTGCCTAGATTTCGCTACGCTGCTTTGAGCTGATACAGCCGAACCAAACTGCGAATCCCGCGGCCGCGCTGCAAAGTACCTATCGCTCTCAGCCTCCGATACGCGCTCAACCCGCCCCTCGATTCGCACCTGGCGCTCCAGACTTCCCCAGTAGAATACAAGCGCTGCGCGCTCGTTTGCCTCTAGATCTTTACCTTTCCGACTACAATAGTTGGAGAAGAATACGAATCCGCGTTCATCTAGCGCTTTTAACAGCACCATTCTCACAGAAGGCTGTAGATCATTACCAACCGTGGCTAAAGCGCAGGCATTAGGTTCATAAGGCTCACTTTTAGTAGCTTCATCAAACCAGGTATGAAACTGACGAAAAGGATCGCGATCGATGGAATCGATATCAAGCTCTCCTTTTTGATATTCTACCCTTGTTTTTGAGAATCGATCACTCATAAGACTTAACTCTCCTAAAGCTGAGCCGCATTTGATACATGCTCTATTAAGCTTCCTTCCCCTCTACTTTGGTCGATTTAGCAAGAACTGACTGTAATCCCGGATCGGCTGTCGAACCCAGCTGTTCAAGCGGAATGAAATTTTTCTTGCGATCGTTGTATCCACGAATAGAGTACAGCTGTCCATCGGTCACGCCATAGCGCTCCACCGCTCCAAGCTCCCTGATTCCGACCTCTGTCGGCACTACTCCTGCTAATAACTCGCTGTATACCTGCACCTTCCTACGCACTACCTCTGGAGCATCAAATAGAACCTCGACACGAAATGCCCCGACTCCAGCCTCCCGTAGGTTTGGAATGAGCCGCAGAGCCGACTGAGGAACGCCATTAAACATGGTGTTCCTACACTCGGCATCTGCCTTTAGTGGATGCAGCGCTCCCTTGGCGTCACGCAGCTCAACTCGATGTTTCTCGCACGGCCTGCCACAATCACGATAACTTGTTCCGTTACTTAAAAAAGCGGCGAAAACGCAGTGCTCCATGTGGAACGCGGGAATATAATGGTGGATTGTCACCTCAAAGCACGCGGCATCTGATGCAGCAATAAGCTCTTTTAGCTGCTCGCCGTTGAGATCATAGCTGGGACATATCCAGCTAAGCCCCTTATTCAAAAACCACGCCGCAGAGAGCGAGTTAGTCACATTCAAACTAAAATCACCAACGAGTTCAAGTTCCTTGCCGCGAAGGTACTCAAGCGCCCCGAGATTTCTAACAAGCACTCTATCAGGCCTCAAGCGTTCGATCACTTTCAAATGGGCCAACTCTCCAGGCTTCAAAATACGGGTTGTAGCGACACCTGCCTTGTATCCAAGAGAGCGAACTAGCTCGACGGCCGGACCATACTCCTTACCAAACTCAAAATCGAGGTATACAGTATCGATCGGTAATCCCTGCAACTGCTCTAATTGCGAGAACTCTCTCACCAGAAGGTGTAGCACTGAAGCGGTTGCTGGCTTAGTCGGTCGTTTAACACCGTGCATCTCTGCGACTATTCGCCTAGGAGCAGCATCACGAACATCAATCACAGGTCGTACAATGCGAGCTTCGGCCAAACGTTCAGTCAGATCGCGACGTATCATCTTGAGCTCCCGAGAATGCAAGAAGCACTCTCCCTGCAGAGCAAATTCAAAGCCTGCTAGAGTGAAAACCGTGCCACTCAGCGCACCGAGCTCTGCCCTCACCCGATCCTCCGTTAGTGGCGCTCTGTCTGCCCGCTCCAGCAACGAGGTCGATCGCGCTACAACTATATTACCCTCTGCATCTCTTGCCTGCACCTCAAGCGGGGCTCCACTATGGCCGCTGGCTGTTATTGTGATCGGAATCCTCTTAAAGAGATTTTTGTCACTAAAGGTTCGTTCTACTTCACCAAGCACCTGCGGAGAGGCATTTAGGTAGACATTCATACCACGCTGCACAGAAGCAAGGACACCAGCTTCTCGCGAGAAACCAACATGCCAATCACCTCCGACTTTTTGAGCGCTATACACAGCACCTCCAACCTCAGATCCTGAGGCCTGGTCGCGAAAGACCAATCCATCGCCAGCTACGATCGGCTCAGTCGACTTAAGTACAACGTATCTAGAATCTACTCGGACTACCGTACCTAAAAATAGTCCGTGATGGCTACTTATCTCCGGATTAACTAACTTTTGGTGATTAACACCATCAAACCATCCGTTAAAAAAACCCCTGGAGTACACCCGTGCCATAGTCGTTACTGCATCGCGTGTTGCTGCTTCCGTGAGCGCCCCTATGCTCTTCTGTTTATACGCTCGTGCCGTGCTGGCTACGTAGGCCGGAGATTTAAGCCTACCCTCGATCTTAAAGGAATTTATTCCAATCTCAATTAAGCGCGGGACATCTTCTAGACCACACAGATCCTGCGGCGATACAACGAATCCACCTCCGGCTCGCGGGCGAGCCTCACCGTCAACTATAATATCGTATGGCAAACGACACGACTGAGCACACTGCCCACGATTTGCACTCCTGCCTCCAAAACTCTCCGAGGTCAAACACTGCCCTGAATATGATACACACAGCGCACCGTGAACAAAGACCTCTAGCTCCTTTTGGGTCTCACGACGAATCCGCTCCATCTCTGCTATAGAGACCTCGCGCCCGAGGACATACCGACGCATCCCAAGGTCCTCTGTCAACCGAATAGCCTCGGAATTAGTTACCGTCATCTGCGTCGATGCATGCACTGTCTGGTCCGGTGCCAACTCTCGTATAAGCCGGGCCAGCCCGATGTCCTGTACGATAAAGGCGTCGGGGGACAGCGGGATAACATCCTTTAGTGCCTGAATCGCATCATCAAGCTCGCGCTCAAAGATCAGGATGTTAAAGGCTAACAGCACACGCACTCCATAAAGGTGTGCGTACTCAATCATTGCTTTAAGTTCTGCAAGCTCAAGGGTAGGCGCCCTACCGCGTGCATTGAATCCAGGCATTCCAAGATAGACTGCATCCGCTCCGTTATGCACGGCAGCTCTAAGCATATTCCAATCGCCAACCGGTGCGAGTATCTCAGGGGCGTGTGTATTGTCAGCAATTTCCATAGGAGTACTGTACAACAGATAACGCGCACATGCGACCCTGGGATACCCCATTATTGTATTTGTGAGAAAGCGTGTACCGGGCTAAAAGACAGATATGGTAGAGAAAAAAGTGCAGGTCGTTTATCGCAATTAAACCCTGCGCGAGTGATTTTTGAAAAAAAGCACTCGCAATAGCAGGGCGAGAGCAATTTTGGCACATGAAGATCAAGGGAACAGCCAAATTGCGCCGCGGAAGACATAAAAACTCTAGCTGTAGAAAGAGACTAGCTAGTTGCTGATAAACGTGAGACCAGTGATGGCTGAGTCGGTTTTTAACTAAGCAGGAACTTGAAAGCACTGGAGCAGAAGCTCCGGCTGGAGCGCTATGCGCGCTTTTTGAGACAGGATTAAGTGCATATTGTTGCTCGATGCAGGTAAGTCATCAGAGAGTATCGCAGAGTACCTGTTTTTGATTTGCTGATTTCAAAGCCACCATTCTCAAGCTTCTTTGCTAACATCAAGCAGTACCGTCCAGAGCTAGCCCGCATACTTCATGAAGCCTGCTACTGCGAGCGACGCAGTTTCATGACATATGCGGGCTAGAGTCTCTGATGACATTAAAATTTCACACGCTTAGGCACATAGGAGTTTGCTGTCTTCTACGGCGCAACTTGGCTGTTCCCTTGATCTTCATGGGCCAAGAGTGCGCTCGCCCAGCAATTCTCATTCATTTTTCTCAAAAATTAATGAGGCTGGGTTTAGTTTAGGGTCAATTCTCTGGTACCACTAAACTTAATATGCGCTTTTTAGTCATGCCTAAATTCGGAATTTTGAAAACCTCGAATCAGAGCGGTAGACCGGTCGCCTGTCGTATTGCTGATACATAACCTTCTTACCAATCGAAATAACTCACATACAGTAAAAACGCACGCATCCACGCTAGCTGCTACGACAAATAAATGCAAAATCGAAAGGTTAACCGTGCCCCCCACCGAGGTTATAAATATAGGGATGATACAAGTGGGTAGCGCAAATGCGGCCAATTTAAAGTAACTGAGACTTCTGCCCAAAAGAGCTGCTATAGGGATCGGAGCCAATATCCATAGCGAAAGCGGCAAAGAGCACTCAAAACCATACCACTCTAACCTTACCGATGAGAAATGCGTACGCAGTAAATCGATCCGCTTTCGCAGAATATTTGCGTACCACTGCGGTTCTGCCCGTATCGCGGATAGCACCATATCTCTTACAACTGCTATGTATTCCGGCATAAGCTCCGGCCGCTGCCACTGGTGCGGAAGAGTTCCAGGTGCCGCATAGAAAAATCCCTGTGGCTTTAAGTCCAGGTTAAATCGCGAGTTTATAGTCGGCAAGGCTTTGCTAAACATCTCTTTATCACCCCATATGAAGCCTCGATTATACCCGAAATCACCTAGACCAGCGGCGATCGGATGCCATATAGGATGATGCTCTAGAGGAGTTCCGGGGTATACATATCCTCCAGCTTTGAGAATGTACTCTCGAGCATGACTCATCTTAAAATTGAAATATTGACTTACTCCAAATCGAGTTAAGTATAGAGAGAGCACAAAAGCGGCACAAAGAAGGATACCACGGCCCTTGGGTTGACCAGAGAAGAGCAATAAAGCCGCGACCGACGCACCCAGCGGCAATGCGTCGCTCCGCACCGCGGCTCCCATTGCAAGTACCACACCTGATATCACGACAAGTGCCCAATCCGTTCGCTTTGCCACCCAAGAGTGGCGTCCCATAAAGCGGAGAGTAAGAGCAAATAGAAGCAAACAGACCGAGGCCGAAACCGAAAATATATTATTCCTGAAGTAAGTTTCGTTCAGCTGAAATTTGTAGGAACCCAACAGTAGAACCAGAGCTAAACCGAGCACGTAGCGCTTGGCAAAAAATGAGGCCACGATACAAGCTACCATCGCTATCTGGAATAGTATCGATGTTGCTCTAATCGTTGATGGATCGGCAGCTGAACCTTTCTGCCATGCATCTGGCAAAAACAAAAAGAACTTTCCCCAATCCCCTCCAGCTCTGCCAATGGCACACGGTAACGCTAGGTCACTTGCTAACGTGGGACCATACCGATACAAAAATTCATCAGCTCCCTCTCTGGAGAAAACCGTTGGCTCGACAGTCGATGTAACCGGAAAGACACCTAGGTAGTAAAAAAAATAGAAAAATCGCTTACTCTCGGTAAGACATATACCCATGGCTGAATCAAATCGCTCCGATGCTGAGAGCTCTAGTGGCGTGCCGAATTGAATAGACCGCTGCCAGCCGATGACTGCGAGCGAGACTACGATACAAACAGCTACAGCAATCAGACTCGGCATAGCCCGATTTGAGTCACGGTGGTGGAAGCTGCTTGACTGATTGTCACTCATGTTAAAGCGCAGGAATCCTTATGCTGCATCCTTCTCAAGAGGCCAAGCATAGGTTTAACGGACGCTATAGAAGGATGACGGCATGGCACCCAAGGAATCAGGAAATTCCTAGCTCCAGACAAGTATTTAATTATTACAGCCATAAACCCTGAGCTGATACTCTTAGGCGCTGACTTTATCAGACTAACAAATATCGTTATCCCTATTTATGGGTATATGCAAAAGTCCGCCCCAGAAAGAACGCCGTTTGACAAAACCTGTGCAGGTGATTTGTGGGCGATAAACCCATCCTCATTCATTGGCTAACTAATTCGATGTTTGCTCGCGGCACCACAACCTCGCGCGTTACACCACCCGCCTCTACCGGTTCAAGTATTACACGAGCGACTCGTGCTATAGCACCGGTCTCAATCTGAGTAAGCTCTTTAGGCAGAGCGGTTACCGTGCCCTGCTGACCAAAATATGGAACCCGTATAATTCGAACCCTGCTACCCACCTGTAAACCACCCCCAGCTGTAAAAGCCATGGTGCCAACTGGTAGCACACCTGACTGCGTCACCTTGGTGATAATTTCAGGTCGCTGAGCTCCGGCGCGAACCTGTGTTGCGCCATTGATCGACGCACTGGCCCCAGCAGCACGTTGCAGAATCGAAAGCACTCGTTCGTTCATCGGAAGGGCTCCGAAACCTTCGGTGATAATCAACGTCATCGGCACCGGTTCATCACCAGTCAATGCAATACCGATATCGTAACCAACATAACGAGCTAGGTTAGCGTCATCAATTGACCCGGTGATAAAGCCAACTGCTCCCCTTTCAGCCGCCGCATAGAGAGCGGAAACTGATGGCGAATGCCCTCCCACCAGCACCGCATCTTTACAATCCAACGGAATGTGCTGCTGCTCTACTCGTTGATCCGCGCTTATTGGTAGCATGGAAATAGCTCCAATTCGTTCGCCGCCTACACCAAAAATCCCCTGTACAAGTGTTGCCTCGGTCACGATAACGGCCCCGCGTCCAGCCTCTACTCGCTCAACTGTTCCATCGATATACGCTCGTATCGATATCGTTGTTGAGGGTGCGCGGATACCAACGTGCCCAGTGGCTTGGGAGATGAATTCTATACGCCCCGAGATCGGCGCTTCGACGGTCGTTCTAAACAATCCCCACAATCCTCGAAGCTCCGCAATTATATCGCCATTTTCTACCGATACACCCTCATGCACGGTGATACGCTCACACGCCTCCGAAGGTGTAAGGCTCAATACCTCGGCTACCCTCACTATGCGTAGTTCACCCTCGCGTTCAGCGCGGGCGACTACTGTATCTCGCTGCACCGGCTCTCCTTCGGCTACGAGCACTACTCCTGCTAGCGGTAACTCGCGTCGTTTACGTACCGTGGTACGTCCAGATACCTGCAATCCAGGGGTCAGCATATTCGTACTCATCGCTTTACCCTTTAATAGCTCCCTGCACTAATAAGCCCAGTGTTCTGATACACCTGACGTTGCGCACCCGGAGTGAAGCTATCCGGATGAAACGGTCTGTTTCGTCCATCTATAATTACTCCGCACTCACCAAAGTACATCTGACGTTCCATGCGATTTCCCGCACCAGCACCTACATCAACGCTTTTATGCCGTGGCACTACGGATAGTAGACCACGCGCACCACGGGGAAGTTCTACCCTAGCTACATAGCCTACACATGCCTCACCTTGCGGCACACCATCGACTAAGATATCAGCAAGCACTGCGCCCATTTTTAGAGTTGAAGCATAACGAGGCACTACAGCCGCCCCGACATACACTATGCAGTCTCGCTCAAATATCTCTTGTGCCGCATCTGGGTGCACAGAGGCAAATACCCCTAAATGAGGCAGCATAAAAATAGAATCTACCGCCAGTTGCGTAATCCCCTCTAAACCAAACCCATCAATCATCATCAAAGCCGCCTGCATCCTCGAAGGTGCGTGGCTAAGCACTCCACCAGAGCCGATCACTACATCTAGCTTGAGCATATCTACTAGCTCGTATCGATCAGAGGATTGACGAAACACATCGGCGATCCCGCGCTCGCTACTTGAACCTCCAACGCCCATCGCTAGTGACCGATGATGCTGGAGAGAAAGTCGTAGCGCTTCACGACACACTGCCTGCTCAAGCCACAGGTCTTCCAGCGTCTGCGGGATTGAAGTCGGTCGGATCATCTTGTTACGCAAACGATCTCTTAGCTCAGTATCAGCAAGTTCAAACGGCAGCCAACGCTTAATACCTGCCACTCCCGCCTCTACCAACACATTTGCGATCGAGTAGCTCATTCCGAGATTTGCGCTCACCGTTCGATTTGAGATATTGCGCCCTGCCTGGTCTGGAAAAACTGAGAAGACATCAGTGGTCGCCCCACCGATATCGACACACAGAACACTCTGTCCAGTGCGCGTAGCAAACGCATTAACCATATCTCCAACGGCAGCCGGTGTGGGCATCACTGGCACAGGAGTCCACGAAAGAAGCTTGCCATAGCCTGGCGAGTGACTCATTACGTGAGAGAGAAAAAATTCGTGGATCGCCTCCCGTGCAGGGGTAATATTTTCACGATCAAGAGTTGGGCGCACGTTGTCAACTACCAGCACCTTTGCAAGCTTTGCTAAGATTTCGCAGACATTTTTTGCGGCATCTTTATTACCGGCATAGATCACTGGCAAGGTCAGCGTTTCCCCAAATCGCGGCCGCGGAGCTGCTGCCACCAGAACCTCAGCCATTTCGACCACGTGAGTAGCTGATCCTCCGTCGATACCACCCGTAAGTAGCACAATGTCGGGTTTGATATGTCTAATACGTTCAATTCTCTCGTGCTCTTCGCGACCATCGTCAGCTGAAACAGCTTCCATTACGATCGCTCCTGCGCCGAGTGCTGCACGCTCTGCCGATTCAGTGGAGAGTGTACGCACGACACCTGCTACCAGCATCTGTAGCCCCCCGCCGGCTGAACTGGTAGAGAGATAGAGATCTATGCCACGCCTTGGATCATCCGAAGTTAAGATAAAAGTGTCATCTGTTGATATAATTTCCCTACCACTAAGCTCTTGTATCTCACGAAATGCATTCAGCGCCCCAACGGTTACATCAGCAACAGGCTCCTCTACTGTTGTCGGAGCTTCTCCTCGAAACGTTTGATGCCACCCATCGGCAAGGCGCTCAAAGAGCAGCGCCTTGGTCGTTGTTGATCCGCAATCAGTAACCAACACCGTATTTAAGCTCTGCGGGTCCTTTCTCATGAATTAATCTCGATCCTAGTGCACTCACCCTTATCTGCTGCCGTAGAGCCCCTGAACTCACCCGGCCAGTCTTTTGTTATCCGATGCCAACAACACTCGCTACCGCGACTACCCAGTCGCGCACCACAAATTGCACCCGCTCTACTAGCAGCGCTAAGCGCGCCATCACTGTTGATCCGAAAAATGCTCCAAAGCATATCATGAGTAGCGGACGCCCCCAGTTGGCACTCCGGGACTGCAGCGACCCCTCCCGACCAAAGGTAAAGAAGAAGTAGTTTAGCACTAGAAGTAGAATGCCAACAAAGAGAATATTGTTAATGCTATCCCAGATGTTAAGCGCCCCTTGCGCTGTAAAAACCAAAAGCGGCTTGCAACTACTGACTATTTGCGGAATGACCTCTGAAAAAAATCCGCGGATGGCTAAAGCACCGCTCGCTCCTAAGGTAAATCCGATCACAAGTTTGGCTAACCAGGCGTGCCGCTTAGAGTACAAAGTATAGTACAGCAACCCAAAGGCCATCGGCAGCAAGTAAAGCAGATAGAGTGGCTGATACGCCTCCGATTGGGTGCCATCCGGATAGTGAGTAATTGTTGCTCCTAACATTGGATCGATAATCTGCGGCCACAAGAAATCTCTCAATACCAGCACCGGGGCAAGCCCAGCCGCGATGCCGATAAATAGATGTTCAAAAAACCGATAAAACCCGTTCTCGCGAACTAAGAAACTAAAGATCGCTAACGTCGCTACTCCTCCAACCAAAACTGACACTAGCGACCACATAGCTCCGTTATCCATTTCGAGCACTCCTATATCGCAGAAGCCACGGAGCTATGTTGCCTGCAACGATCAGCAGGATAATCATGATGTGCGCTGCGCTTAAAGCCGTATTAGTTACCAACAGTTTAGTGTTATCACTCTGAGGAAAATTTTTCTTCAGTACCTCCGAATACCAAGCCGCACCTGCGATCCCTTCAAGCAATCCCTGTAACTGACCAGAGTCGAGGAAGATATAGGCTTCTGGAATGGTGATTGACGTGCACCCGTGCACCAGTGTTGGGCGATACCCCTTTTTCTGGAAGAACTGCACTATAGTATCGAATACGCCAACAAGCCCTGTAACTTCAGCAACTAGCTTGACACGCTCTATACCACCAATCGAAGCAAAACGCGGATAGTGAGCAATCGGCATCCCGGCTACATCTCGGCCAAGAAATCGTGATACATCAGGGGCATTAACAAGCGCTTGAATAAATATCGCCGCGCCAGGCTTGTACCCGGCATTGATCCACGCATCTCCATACCGCCACTGCTGGCCGGGGAATTCCCGCTCCAGCTGAGCTGCAATTTCCAGCGGTACCCTGCGGAGAAATCCTTCAGACTGCTGGTACTGCGAGAGCAGCACCACTGGGACCCGTCGTCGAAATAGATGCTCTAGTATCACCGCCGCTTGAGGCTCGTTTTCGGCTATCGTATTTGGCCCGAAGTCAAGCCACACCATAGCAACTTCACCTGGCGCAAATGACACTTTCTCCATTACCGAGTACATGCGCTCTGCCGAAACCATACGAGACGGTTGGCGTGAAATTCCCAAGAGCACCGGCGCGCCAACTGCAACAAGCATCAAAAAGTATATCAATCTGCGCGGGAGCATTATTGTTTACCCTTACGCTTAACTGACTCAATCGACAACCACATCCGGATGGCCAGCATCAGCCCAGCCACACCGGCTCCCAGCCTAATAGCTCGAAAAGCAGCACTGTTCGGCACTTCAAGCAGCCACTGTCTAATCGCGGGCATATCACTGTAGAGCATCTTACCGAACGAGATCTGCCCGAGCATTACTATCAACGCGGCGATCATCAACAGGGCTGACTCAACACTTTGTATTCTAAATGCACGGTAAGCCGCCGCAGCAATGTATACTCCTAATAGTGCGAACATGCTGGCGCCTAAATGATTAAAAAGTCCGTTATAGAGAAAATCGTATAACCGTGAACTTAGCCAGCCAGTGCTTTCCTTACGTTTAAGGATCGCATAAGTTGAGCCTACCCTTGCTGCCTGTTGTGCTATCTCAACAAGCATCTGCTCACCAGTGGCATCAAGGCCATTCCAAGTATGAAAGCCAACTTGCTTTAGCGTACTTCGAAGACTCCCAACGCCCTGCTCACATTCATCTCGCAGCTGCCCAAACAACTGCTCGCCGTAGGCTCCTGAAGCCAGAGATAGACCGGCTGCACTTACCTGGTCGAGAGTTTTTTCAGCATATCCTACCAACGCTGCTATTCGATCTCCTAGCGGTGGTAACGCGCCTTGAGGTGCATGGCTCCGCGCCTTGCCGGGCTCTGCTTTGGCATCTTCAATTATTCGCGTGGCGAAATCGCTTATTACCTGTACCCGGCGAATATCTGCTGATACTCCGTATGTAGTGCGCCACTGTGCGATCGTAACACCGATCATCACAAACATTCCAGCGAGCAAGGCTAAACTATACTGCCAACCCTTCTTGAGAAAGATAACTCGGGCACCATGCGATGTCAGGATATTGATGATACCTAGACCTATCGCCATCGAGCCCACGGCGATAAATCCGTTAGAGATCGATTCATGAGCTTGCTTGACTGCCGCCTGCTCAATCAACCACTCCGGAGTGATAAAATAGAGGAAAAAATACAATCCGCCGATAAAGGTCACAACTCTAAGCCATACAGCGCGGGAATCGCGTCCATGTTTAGAATGTTCAGTGTTTTTATTGAAAGCGCTCATGGAACAAGCGCCTCCCAGCCTACTGACAGAACATCAAGGGGTCTAAGCCATGACAGCGATGGGGTGAAGGATGCAGCGGTAGCTGCTAACACGCCAACTGTAATAATTATAACTAGCAAGAGCTTAAATCGATCCTGCGCAGCAACAGTAGCCACCTGAACCGGATCGCGTCCTAAGTATGCCGATGCACCAAAAAGCTCTTCTCCAATCAGAGTGTAATCGCACGTACAGATAAAAAACGCCACCTGCTCGGGACTTACACTTGCTGCCACCTGCCGTGCTCCTACCTGCTGACCAGCTTCGCTTAGAACTAGCGATTCAGCAGCAAATGAGCCGAACAGAAAAGCTGCTCCTGGTTTCTCACGATGCATCAGCCCCATGTAGCCCGATGCAAAAGCAAACTGTTCACTCGAAAGAAACATGATACTGTCTGGATCAAAGAGCGAAGACCGCCCCACTTCACTGTAAGCCTCACGCACACTATCCTCAACTACGGCCATAGCTTCCGGCGAGTACTGCGGTACTAGGAGCTTTAGCTTGTACTGCGCTACTTTTTTGGCGACAGAATTGAGTACACCGATACAGGCGTACAGCACAGGACCGACATCGGTAAGCGCTGTAGTGAATGACACAGCTCTACCCTGCTCAGCACATCTACCAACCGCACCTTCAATCGCATCTACCCCCGGGATGCGGCGAATAGAGTGGTGGTAACCACGGGTGATGCGTTTAAACTCACGGTAAAAAAGCCAAAGGGCAATAGCCAGGAGCACTATTACAGCGGGATTGGCGTGCTCCAAGCCGTTCATATCTGCTCTGCCCCCGGTGCTGCGACTGCCAGCCGACTCTCTTCAAGCAAGACGATTAACTTTTCAACCTGATCTGAGGACGAGAGCAGCTGCTTCAATGCGGGCACAGCCCGTGACCCAAATATTACAGATTGAAGCCCCTCGGTCATAGTATACAGTTCACGGGCGCACCCGATCAGCGGCTTAGAAAGCTCAAGAAGAAAGATCGCTGGCGCCACCATGCGCCGATCAATCAGAACTTGAGCAAGCTGCTCAATGGTAGTAATTAGCTGACTGTGATTATTTTCCATATCTCGACAACAGCTGCATCTCAACGGAGGCCGTCTATAGTGACCTGCAAAAGTCCGTGCCAGTAAAACTGGCAAGGCTTTTGCGTTACATCACTATAAGTTGTTGTTTTGATTCGCATCCGCGAATCAATAGCGTTCCCCAAAAGCACGGATTTAGCTACGGACTTCTGGAGAACGCTATAATACATCAGGCTACTTGAGGTTTTGATTTAGGTAAAACCAGCAACTTCTCACCTAAAAAGCTAAAGGCCTGATTCATTTAGGCCGACGTCATCATCGTATGTAGTAAAGTTCTAATTTACCCGCTTGGCGCGCTCTTGGTTACGCGCCTATTTCAGCGGCAGGGTGGTCGGGTAGGAGTTTTAGAGGTGTTGTTTAGACGTTTAGTATCACTAAAGCGAAAAGGTGTTGCTCGCCCCAAAGAGCCCCCCAGATGCTTTTATCTTCGTCAGGCTTCGATCTGCCTTGCACTACTCTTTACGCTTCTTCCTACACAAGTCTCTTTTGCTCAAACAAGACTACTCGGCCGAAGTGCGGACGGCAATCTAATTGGCTACGCCGTCTACCAAAAGGGAGGAGCAGTTCGAGTTGAGTCAATAGGCAACCTAGAGCCTTCGCAGAACGTTGGTCACCTCTACGGGAAATACCTTAGTAGTGCGGACAAGACCCTGATTAAAGTCCGCA
>JBKCMS010000060.1:0-13566 GCA_046300175.1 Pseudomonadota bacterium
CATTACGACCTTCCGATGCTAACAATCAGAGATTACTCGCGGGTACTAAGTATCTTAAATAAAGGCATAGAGGTACAAGAGATGCTTAACGGCGAGCGCAGCGCATTCACCAATCCTAGTTCCATCAATGCTGAGACGGACGGCGCTAATACACGCCCGAAACGAAATAGAGCGAAAGAAATTAAACCAAAAACAGGATTCCTGCCAAATTTTTATCAGCCGGACAAGTAAGATCCTACTGCCTATACTCCTTGAGCATCCAGTGATCCTCGATTCCCGCGTTAAGCTGTCGTCTCAATACGGCTCCATCGGTTAGTTCAGAGATGTCTAGATAGAGCTTGCGTCGATTAAGCCCTGTCTGGTTTGCCGCTAAACCGATCCAATAACTCGGCTTATCGTTGAGCAAAAAATCACTTAGTGAGAGCTTAAGACACTCCTCTTGAGTCTCCTTATACCTCACCCTTATACATGCGGGTAACGCCACCAAAGTTTCATCTAAACTCATAATGTGCAGGGTCCCGGCCGCTTTGGAGCTATATCGGCGTCTTGCTTCGAGCAGGGATTTAACGGCATCGAGCCCCGATATGCTCCTTGTGTCGATTACCTCTAGTTCTTTAGTTAAACTGTGCTGCTCTCTAAAAAAGCGGATTCGATCCAGGGTTGGCCAGAGAGATGAGTAAAAGATCACCCTCTGATAGCGCCGATCGTGGGGCTTAACTTCCCTCTCCTCTCGCAAAGAACAGCCGCGCAAACGCTCCGAGATCAGCTCTTGGAGCCGATCGTGGTAGGTTAGACCCTTTAAGCGATGACTCTTACCGTGCTGATTGAGAAAATATACCTGCTTTTGATCGAAATCCTCACCTAGAGTATCTCCAAGCCATGTCCGGAGAGGCTCCTGGCTATCCGGATCCCGCTCAGTTGATCCACGCATCGAAACGATCATCAGATCTTCCCCAGCGCACAGCGCCGCTTGTGAGAGTATAAAAGCTGGATTGTAGCGGCTGAAAGCGAGCAGGCAAAGATTGATCGCGGTATCACGAGATCTTTGACGCTTCATTATCGGACTAAACATAATCTCCCTAGATTTAGCGGGAGATACCCCTTCGCTATAAGCAATCCGCTCGCCAAACGATTCAATAATTTCGCGCTGCTCCCGCGGAGATAAAAGGTTAAATATCCGCTTCCCCAGGCTCTCTACAGAATCGCCACGTACTGTGGTTTCTAAACCTCTCTGCTCTTTAGCGCCGCTTCGACTTAGACTTGCTTCTAATTGCTTACCGAGCCGCTTATTCCGGGAATAGCGGTGGAAGATCGAATCAAGATGGATAAACAACCGCGGTACAGTTGAGATTAACACCTCCGGATCGCTAAAATAGAACGCGATGCCCTCGGCCACCCATTCCGCAGGGTCGGATCGACTGTACCATGTCTTAGGAGTCTTACTGGCCAACGGCGTGTAATAAAATAGGATCTTAAACTGCTGATCGTATTCATAAACACGCAGCTGCCCCTGAACATCAACTGGCCTCTTTAGAGGAAGCCACTGACCTTCGCTAAGCACCGCGCCCTCTTCCAAATCAACTTGATATCGACCGGTCTGGGTGTGCCATCCACCGATTCGCATCAGATCGCTCGGGAAAAAGTGCTGCGCTATAAAATCTAGGTGCGAGATCTTACTCTTTGATGTCGGGCGGTTTGCTTTGAGTTTGCCCCAGTCAGACGCGCTCGCAGCGTGCCCCAACTCGTGCATCAATACAGCTGGCTTCTGCTCATTGCCATACGCATCACGCTTCCGCACAAAACAATTAGGAGATAGCCATATCCTCTTTGTACTCCCGCAATAGCTACCTACTTCGATATTCCCATCTTTTTCACCTGGCTTGCCGGTCTTAATTACAGACAACACAGCACCGGACGTGAGCAGTTCGTGCACACCGAAATCCTCGATAGCCAAATCTAATAGTGATATCTCACGAGCACTCCAGCGCAAGCCTCGCGCGTAAGCAGCGTCTTGATTTGACTCCTTTAGGCTTATGCCGTTACCTAAAGTAAATCGAACTCTAGCCAACTCATCTCGCAAGGCCACAGCCAAGTCGGACGGCGCTCCCTTGTCCAGATTTATTTGCGCTGTTCGCTTCTTAGCCTCACGGATAATCTCGCTCAGGTGCGCGTAAAAACCTGTTGCTTTCGCCCACTTCGCCTCCCTTAGAACGCTATCAGCAGCTCCATAAAGCCGTCCTAATTCAAACTGTCGCGCGTTCACACTACGGGGATAATCGCTTAGACTCTTAGCCCCATAATTAGAGGCTACCAGCCTAAGCTCCTGTAGCAGCTTAACTCGAGCCACAAACTCCTTAAGCTCGCCTTCTCGGCTACGCATCAATTCAGCAAGGCCACAATTCACAATTAACTCTTTAGCCTCGGCTAAGCTCTTTGAGCTACGTGCCAACGCCAGCCAGCATCCGTGAGCAACTTTTTTATTTTGGACGAGCTCTAATATCTCCTCTGCCAAGTCGGCTCTCTCAAGCTTCCCAAGATAATACCCAGCTCTGCGCACCACGGCGCTCAAGGCGGCTAGCTCGCTAGGCGCGTTAGTAGCCCTCTCAAAGACCCCTCTAAAGAACTCCATGCGCGGCTCGCTCTCAACGCAAGCAAGCAGCCGAAAGCGCACCAGGGGCGATACCTTTCCCCCTCTACCTGGGAGTATCTGATCAACTTGCTGACGGGATAGGGGCAACCGATCAAGCAGTGTTAGTACCACTGCTGTAGCTTTTAGCTCCGGAGGATCCTCTGACCTACTCAAGGGCGGAGATAGCTTTTGTGCAGTAGCACTCTCTGGGTGGTTCTGGCGCTGATAGCCACTCTTACCGACTTGGCTGTTTTTTTCTTCAGGTTTATTCACGATAAGTGCACACGTACTGCACCCCTCGAGCCTGGCAATCAAGGTACCAGGCATTCAGTAGCGCAGACCGGGTACTGGGGGTGACTAATAGATAGCCGCGCCGACGCGCTACTGCGAGTCGTTCTAATTCATCTTTTCGAAGACGATGACGAACCTGGCGACTTCCAACTCCATTAATAGAACGCTTCCCTCTCGTGAGCCGCGCTACGTCATCCTTCGTTATGGATTGCTCACTTTTCATTCCGATCCTCTTCACGGCGATTAAATGCTCTTTTCTCTTTCCACTGGCTCTGCCACTAGAGTGAAACGTTTTCTGCCAGTAATGCGAGCATTTACAAGAAAGCCTAGCTGGACGTTTTGATAACTCTGCTCAAAGTTTACCATAAATCCCTGCGAGATACGGCCTTGGGCGCAATCTTCTCGGCGCTGATTGTGACTATCGATCAGCACCTGCGCCTCCCGTCCCACCCATGCCTCTAGCCTTCGAGCCATAATCTGCTCCTGTTTGGCCTGAAGAATCCTAAGCCTCTCCAGCTTTTGGTCTTGCGTTAGAGTCTCTTTAAGCTCGGCAGCTACTGTGCCGGGACGCGCCGAGAACGCAAAAGAATAGCTATTATCGAACTGAACGATATCCATTACTTCTAGTGTCTGTTCAAAGTCCGCTTCTGTCTCACCCGGGAAGCCAACTATAATATCGGTAGTTATTGCAATGTCAGGAACACGCTCCTTGAGTTGTTTTATAATCGATAGGTATTTCTCTCGGTGATAGTTGCGGTTCATCGCTTTTAGGATCGAGTTGCTCCCTGATTGCAGAGGCATGTGAATATGTCTACAAACTTTGGGATTGGAAACTACGCAGTCGATAAAGTCCTGCCGAACCTCCTGAGGATGTGGAGACGTAAACCGAATTCGCTCGACGCCATCGATCCGAGCGACCCTCTCCAGTAATTCGACAAATGAGATACGCGGCGACAGATCCCGCCCGTAGGAGTTGACTGTTTGACCAAGGAGCACTATCTCTTTTGATCCGCGATGAACTGCAATTCGCACCTCACGCTCGATCTCATCGACTGCGCGCGAGACCTCTGGGCCGCGTGTAGTGGGCACGATACAGTAGGTGCAATTTTTGTTACATCCGCGACTGATCGAAACAAAGGCCGTTACGTGTTGCTTTTGCCCATTACGAGTAGGATCGTTCTCGGCAAAGCCGAGAGGCAATTCTTCCCACTCCTCACGATAATCCACCGCAACCTGCGGTGGGGCTCCATTTTTTCTGAGCTGAATGAGCGATGGTACTAGCGAAAGATTGTGAGTGCCAAAGACGAAATCAACCCCTCTACCATACTTTAGGATGTTTTCACCCTCCTGCTGAGCAACGCATCCGCAGACACCGACCATCATACCTGGTCGTTCAGCTTTTATTCCTTTGAGCTCACCGAGAACACTGTAGAGCTTCTGCTCTGATTTATCCCGTATGCTGCAAGTATTAACGAGTACTAGGTCAGCTTTGTCTGGCGTCTCTACAGGCTGATAGTCCTTCTCAAGGATTTTATATAACTTCTGAGTATCATACTCATTCATCTGACACCCGTAGGTACGGATATATACACGCTGCTTAGGAGCCGCGCCCTCTGTGATGTCTCTTTCGGGATTCTTGGGAGGAGTATCTGACATAACATTAACTAGCTGTATGCCCCTGTATTTTCGAGTTTTTCGCTCTCTATTGCAAGGGCGAAGGACGCAAAAGGATGACTGGCAACGGCGAATCATGTAATCTTCCCGCATGAAGAACTGTTCGAAATACCGCCCCTACCAAGCGATATTCCCGGTGGAGCTTCCTGATCGCACCTGGCCCAATCGGACCTTTTCGCACGCTCCTACGTGGTGCAGCGTCGATTTGCGCGATGGCAACCAGGCACTGGTTAAGCCCATGGATGTCCATAAAAAGTTGCTATTTTTCGATGTTTTAGTTCAGCTTGGTTTTAAAGAGATCGAGATAGGCTTCCCCTCCGCTTCTGAAACTGAGTTCCTGTTCAACAGGGAGCTACTCAAGCGTGACAAGATACCATTGGATGTACTACCGCAGGTTCTTGTTCAGGCCCGTGAACATCTGATTGACCGTACATTCGAGAGTATTGCGGGGTACAAGCAGGCTATTGTGCATCTCTATAATTCTACCTCCGAGCTTCAGCGACGAGTAGTTTTTGGTCTTTCTCCTAACAAGATTCGTGAAATGGCGGTTGCCGGAACACGCATGATCAAGGACCGGGCAATTAAGACTGAAACAGAGATATTTTTTGAGTACTCACCTGAGAGCTTTACCGGTACTGAACGGGAAATAGCGCTTGATGTATGTGCCGCGGTGATCGAGGAGTGGCGGCCCACTCCTAATCAGAAGATGATCATAAACCTGCCGGCGACCGTTGAAATGTCGACACCAAACATCTATGCCGATCTGATCGAATGGTTCTCACGCAACCTGCCAAGACGCGAATCGGTGGTTTTAAGTCTGCATACGCACAATGATCGCGGCACGGGGATAGCTGCCACAGAGCTGGGATTGTTGGCAGGTGGTGAACGCGTTGAAGGAACCCTTTTTGGAAACGGAGAGCGCACCGGCAACGTAGACATCGTCACCTTGGCGCTCAATCTCTTTACTCAAGGGATCGATCCGAAACTAGATCTGCGAAATCTTCCTGGAATCGTTGAGGTCTATGAAGCATGCACCGGTATGTCTATACCTCCTCGACACCCCTACGCAGGAGAGCTCGTTTTCACTGCTTTTTCAGGCTCCCATCAAGACGCGATTCGGAAAGGGATCCACGCTCATGGACGCTCCGGTAAGCAGCACTGGGAGGTTCCCTACGTTCCGATTGATCCGCTCGATATCGGGCGTGAATTCGAAGGGATCATCCGCATAAATAGTCAGTCGGGTAAGGGTGGTGTCGCCTTCATTATGGAGCGCGAGTTTGGTTGCCACCTACCCAAGGAGATGCACCCTGAGTTCAGTAGAGTGGTGCAGCATGTTACTGATGTTGAAGGAGACGAGGTCGCCCCGAGCCAGATTTGGGAGATCTTTGCTGCGACCTACTTACGGAACAATAATCCGTATGAGCTGGTGTCGTTTAACGCAGTGCCTGCCGAACAAGCATCCGACGCTTATCAGGGCACACTCTCAGTGCGCAAGGATGGCAAACAGCTTGAACTAAGCGGCTGGGGTAACGGCCCGATTGATGCCTGCCGAAATGCTCTCTTACGGTCAGGGTGCGATCCTTTTCGTATTGCACACTATTCTGAGCACGCACGCAGCGCGGGCTCGGACGCTGAAGCCGTAGCTTTTATCCAGATTGAGAAGGAAAACGGTAGCAACTGCTGGGGTGTCGGAATTCACCCTAACATCGAGCTGGCGTCGATAAAGGCTATCTTGTGTGCGGTGAACCGGGCTGATTAAACGGCCATTAGCCCTTCCCGCCTCCGATGATGCCGCCGAAAATTGCCTGTAGCGATCTGATTGTTCCAGTAAGATTCTGAACTCAAAACTCGACAGGCATATCCCTAAAGATAAAATATGTCACCACTCTCCAGTTTTTCAGATTATGGTTCGAGCTTTGTCCAAAAGTAGCGCTAATTGTTAATCGTTCCGGAATTTACTGAGCAGCTACAAAATATCTTCCCATCGGGGTTGCACTGCCACGCTCAAGTCGATACCTTTGAGGCCTTGTGGCAGCCGCGCTTTTGACCTCAAAAAATCGGCGCTTAAAGAGCCACCCGGAAATTCAACGCAGACGTGCTAATTAGCGACCCGCCTGCTTTTTCAGGTTTAATTTTTAGTTCTCGCTGATGTTTGTATGGGAGATGAAGCAAATCCTGAGAATGAGGATCGTCGGTGCAAACAGCCAACGGCAGGCAGGCCTACTTTACCTCCAACTGATCGGCCAAAAAGTATTCAGCGAATCGACATCTCTCTCCCTGCAGTTATTGCGCTGTCTACCGCCGCGCTGGATATTCCCTTTAGGGAACTCATGTGGACGCTCGATTACCCTGATGGGTCAGGCGTCTGGAGGGATTTTTCCATTGAACTGGGGGGATTATTTTCTAAATACAACACTATCCGTGAGAGTCTTGATCGACTCGGTGATACTACCAATATCAATTGTGAAGGCAGTGAGATTGGCTCGAGATACAAGAGCGCTTTGGACACGATTATCGAGATGCCCAAATTGGTAGAGGGAGCCTGTGATCTCACGAAGAAGATCATCTCTACTTTGCTGCGAAATAACTTAGTGGATAATCGTGTGCGCGATTCTCTGCTATCTGGGTTACATGACGTCAACAGACGAGGCGAAGAAGCTCTTTCGATCCTAGACACACTGATTGGGTCAGAAGTTTATAAAACCCCAACGACATTTATCGACCTTGTGGCCGCGTCTGCCAAGCTAGGCATTCTAGTTTCCAGAGACACTATAACAGAGGCGTTCGCCAACAACCAAAGCCCTGTGCTGCAAGGCTCGGCGGTTCTCGCTCTCGCTTCTATCGAAGGAACGGTCACTGCTTTGCAGAATTTACGCGATGGAATATTTGATATCTGCGTGCAGTCAATGACAGAAACCCCATCTCCGCGTGATAATATCTCTGCTCTTGCTGATATTCTCCAGACGATATCATCTGGAGAAGAGACTAATGCACAAATGAAGCTCCGCGCTGCTGCCAAGCTACCCCCTCCTGTAAGTTTAAGGGTTACAAATAATTCCACCTTAACTTTCACTGTCGGCTTGCCGGATAATGCGGTTGAATTGGACCGTATCAAAGCGAAGCTGCTCGATCTAGTTAAACCGCTTCTGCCATTATTTGAAGGCTCTCGGATAGATTGCAAACTCTTATTCCAGCTAAATCCTGCGGAGGGTGTGCATTTGGTGTCAGTGGAGCTATGCTTACCCACTGATGGCAAATTTGAGGGTCCCGGACATAATGCCGGTCGTATCATTGATCGAGACCGAGAAATAATCACCATGGGGGAGAAGATTAAATTTACCCGTACAAGGGTTGTTTCATTTAATGCTTCCAAAAAAGGGCTTCCTGTAGAGGTTAGTTTACCCATATTTCTGGTTAATCCTGAGGAGAGATCACAGAGTCAACAGCTAACAGAAGGCCCAAGCAACTTTAAAGGAGATGGTGACGGGCTAGAGATGATTGCTGCTGCTCTTCGGCTTACGGCCGACAGCCCATCAGCTGTTGGATTGAGCATTGAGAAAATTAAGGAATCTGTACTCCCAATGCAAGTTGACCTCGGTCAGATTCCCCCTACTTACTATTTGGTTAAGATTCATCGGCAAAGAGCATCTGGTGGTGACCAGCTAAGCGGTAATAGCGACCCTCTATGGCAGTTTGCTAGGACCTACCTTAGAACTCCTGATACGTGGGAGCTTGCACCTTATGAAAATCCACTTGTCCCTGAGTTTATCGCACGAGCAGAGTGGTTACTTAACCGGGATATTATTGGCGAATTATCACTCCTCTCGGAGTTAGTTGATCTATACGAAGTGGATCTTCAGGCCGTAGCCGCTTCTCTTACTGACTCCTCCCCATCGGGCATAGCAGTAGCTATTAAGAACTTGCGCACGCAAATTGGTTATCATCTGTCACCAGCCGAGCAGAGTCCTGAAACGAGTAAACCAAGACTCTTTATCTGGCACGGTTATAGCTTGCACGGCCCACACAGCGGCCCAGCACCATTTTTTGTTTGCTCTGCAGACCACAAGCTGCATATGGTCGGTCAAATCGGCTCGAACGCGCAGATAGATTCTACCGATTATCTCCCAAATATTGCTGAACGTTTCAGCTTGCTAGTGGCTGACGTGAAGGAAAGCCTGAAAGGATCTCAAACAGGGGCTCACCGTTCTTGGGCAGCCCGGGTTCTGCTTGAGCTTGAAGATAGAAACATCGTGCTGCCAACTCAATTGATACAGTTACTGGAAAAAAATATCGCTTACATCCTTCCAAGCGAAAGTGGCATGCCTCCGGAATTGCCCAACGTTGAAGAGCTAGCTCTCATGCTTTTTAGGTATATCACAGAGCATCACAAATATCTAAAAATTTACCGAAAGACGAACGACCGTGGTGAAGAGCAGTCTTTCAAAATAGGTCATGATTATCAATTTAGGCTAGCTCAAAATCAGTAAATTGAAGGGTACTTGACTACTTCCGTTTTTCTGAGAGCCGAGATAGCCTTTGGGGTATGGAAACCGTTGGATTTGTTGGCCTTGGAACGATGGGATTTAGTATGGCGCGAAATATCGCTGCCGCTGAAATACCTTTAGTCGTCTACAATCGAACCGCTGCAGTCTCACAAAAACTCCAAGCCGAGTGCGCTAACCGCATTACAACTGCTAGTACCCCCGCTGAACTGGCCCGCAAGGCTCATACTGTTTGTATCTGCGTATCTGACGATACCGCACTTGATCAGATTATCTTTGGCGCTCAGGGGCTCCTGTCTGCATCCGGTGAAGTTCGTCGAATCATCGACTTCTCCACTGTTTCACCCGCTACTGCTCGTTCGATTGCCGAGCGCTGCGCGTCACGCGGAGTTATTTTCATTGATGCACCAGTGACTGGTGGAGATGTCGGAGCGCGCAACGGAACGCTAATGGTGATGGCAGGAGGCGACGAGAAAGAGGTGCAGGCCCTACAACCGCTATTTGCGGCGGTTAGCTCGCGTGTGGTGTATATGGGGCCTTCTGGTGCAGGGCAGCTTACCAAGTGTGTAAATCAACTTGCGTGTGCTATCAACATCGCTGCAATGAGTGAGGGGTTAGCATTTGCAGAGAACTCGGGGCTCGATCTAGCTAAAGTAATCGAAGTAATCGGTAGTGGGGCTGCCGGCTCATGGGCTCTAGCAAATTATGCCCCGCGCCTTCTACGTGGAGATCTTCAACCGGGCTTTAGCGTTAAGCATCAGCTAAAAGATCTCGACATAGTTGTGCGAGAGACTCGTGAAATGGCCACACAATTTCCTATTCTTTCAGTGGTACGAGACCTTTACCGAGCGGTCAACGCAGCCGGGGGAAGCGAACTAGGCAACCATGCGCTACCGCGAGCATACCGGATGAAGTTGACTAGCGGTGCTTGAACCTCCAAAAGTCCCTAGCGAAATCCCGAGTTTTGGAGAACGCTATCGATTCGCGGATGCGAATCAAAACAACAACCTATAGTGATGTCCAGCAAAAGCCTTGCCAGTTTTACTGGCACGGACTTTTGCACGTCACTATATGCGTTAAGGCATCGTACTCGTCTCGGGCACTGCCCCCACTTTTCCATCTGATACCCTCATTAGTGTCGCGCTTGCACGATTGCCAGCTCTGCTATTTTGAAAATCAATTGGCCCGATCTCACCTGTGTATCTTAGGGAGCTAATAGATTCTTGGAGGTCGCCCTTGTTTCTTTGTAAAGCCGCACCCAAAATCTTGACCGCCTCATAACTATTCTGCGGGGCCATGATCGGAGCATCATTGAAGCGCTCGCTAAATCGTCTACGAAAGCTCTCCGCAGCTAGCCAGTCAGCAAAATAAACCCCCTCTGCATCAGCCGCCGGGAAGCCGCGATTATGAATCGCCTCATCCAGATCACTTGTAGTCAGAATCTTAGGTGAGAACTTTAATTCCCTCATCTTCCTGATAGCGCGGTCTATGCCGAAGGCCACAATGACCGCATCCGGCTGCTTGGACTTGGCCCTTAAAATCTCGCTACGCATGTCACTGGAGTAATCCGAGATGCAGTTTTCATCGACGATCTCAACGTTGCTCGTCTTAGCAGCCTCTCTCCAGATATCCAGATAGGTTCTTCCCCATGTATTATCGGCGCATATAATGGCGACTTTTTTTACATCTGCATTCAGAGCGAAAAACCGCTCAACAGGGGGCTTTATACTCTCCTTGCGCGGGCAAGTGCTAAAAAAATAATCCGAATTAGCCGGTAGGTCGGAGTTGAAGATCGACGGGGTAATCAGCACTATCTTGTTATTTTGCGCCAATGGAACAAGGGGGAGTGTAACAAATGAAATTATGTCTCCAACGATTGCCGATACCCGATCTGTGTGCGCTAATTTATTAAAAGCCGTCACTGCTCCACGTGGTGTCGTTTGACTATCTTCAAATATGATCTCCAGGGGGCGCCCGTTGATCCCACCTGCGTTATTTATCTCATCACGTGCCATCTCGATTCCGCGTCTTGCCTGCGCACTCCAGATATTAGAGAAGCCTGTAAAGCCATAGATCGCCCCGATCTTTATCGGCGCTTTCGTTCCTGTATCGGCTAGTGCAGCAGTGGCGGATAAACAGATTATGGTAAGTACGGTGAGAAGCTTTTTCGTTAACATCTTGAGAACTCTATCCGCTACGTAATAATTATCTGAGATAACTTCACCGTAGTGTATCACAGTAGAGAAGAGTGCAAAGCTTATTTCAGTTCCATGGGAACTTTCATGGTGTTATATCGGCGGGTAAAGATGAAACTGTTCCTTGCATCAGTTGGATTAACGACTGACACACTGCTAACAGCATTCCGAGCGCTGCGGCCGATGAAGGTAAGATCGATGACCTGCGAGGTTCGTCGCTTGTTGCGTTCGCAGTAGTGCCGCATCAGTGACTACCCTTCTTGCAGCACCGCTTCTGTTCAGGGTATTATCCTCAAAAACGGCAGTTGCGGGCCTGAAAATAGCGCTCCTAAACGAAATTACTTTGGCTTTTGAATTTTTGGTCCTCTCCCTGACGGTACTAGGGTTGCGCTCTAAAATTTCTTAATCCTGCGTGCTTTCGCGTTTCTGCGCCATTTTCATCCTCCTTAAACGCCATTTTTAGGATTATGTGGCGGAATGTCCGGAAGTATCTTTTCATTTAAAAACGATTACTCCGAGGCGGCGTGTCCAGAGGTCTTAAACGCTCTGTGCCATGAACCGCTCTTACAGGAGCAGGGATACGGAGAGGATCGGGTATCCTTACGCGCTGCGGAGATGGTGCTTCAAGCTGCGGGCCTCTCCTCAGGCGAGGTGCACTTTATTGCTGGGGGTACATTAACGAATCTTGTCGTGGCAGCAGCATTCCTTGCGCCCTATGAGTCGATTATCGCGATTGAGAGCGGACATATCTGCATGCACGAAACCGGGGCTATTGAAGCGACGGGGCACAAGGTGCATCATGTCGCGCCTAGCGGAGGGCCAAAAGACGGCAAGGTAACTGCCCACCAGATCGAGCAGGTAGTTGCGGTGCACGATAATGAACACATGACGCGTCCGCGTATGGTGTTCCTGTCACAGTCAACAGAGTTTGGCACCCTCTACTCCAAGCGGGAGCTGGAGGATATCTCGCGGGTATGCCGCAAGCATGGGTTGCTGCTTTATGTTGATGGTGCGAGGCTCGGTTCCGCACTTGCCAGTGAGAGGAGTGATATCACGTTCGCAGAGCTCGCGGCTCTAGTTGATGTGTTTTACCTCGGTGGCACGAAAAATGGCGCTTTATTCGGCGAGGCGCTCGTCATTAAGGCTCCCACCCCTAACCTAAGAATGCGCTACCACCTGAAACAGCGAGGGGCGCTGCTTGCAAAGGGAAAAGCAATCGGGGTCCAATTTGAGGCTCTTTTGCGTGACGGGTTGTGGCTACGTTTAGCCCGACATGCAAACCAAATGGCTAGCCGACTCGCTAGCGGAATCGCAGGTGCCGGGTATCGTTTCGCCTATGAGCCGATGACTAATCAGATCTTTCCAATCTTACCACAGGCCCTGATTGAAAGATTGGCCCAACAGTTCGGGTTTTACACTTGGCAGAACCTTGAGGGGGACGCAGTGGTGATTCGCCTTGTGACCTCTTGGGCGACAACATCTGAGGCTGTTGATAATTTTTTAGAAGCGGTGAGAAAGGCATGAGGGAGCTGCTGCTAAGCTTACTGACGGGAGCTGTATTTGGGGCAACGTTTACCCTGTTAAAGTTTCCTCTGCCGGCTCCGACAACAGCCTCCGGTGTGGCGGGCATAGTTGGGGTGTACCTTGGTATGGTACTCGTCTCATCGTTATCGAGGTAAGCCCTCCCACCAGCACAAACCAGATTTGACCCTAAGCAGCTCTGTGGTCAACCAGGCTCAGTCACTCTATCGAAATTGATAACAATTCGCGGCTCCTTAGTTGAGAGCTGGTGTGCGACAGAGATGGATGTTCTAGGTGGAATAATTCGCACTGTCGCTACCGCAGTTGAATAAGTGTAGCCTCCTGGCGATGTAACACGCGGTCATCCTTTGGTAAGGAGCCGCAAAGAAAAACAGAGGTACCGGCATGGAGCTGGTCCTCAATTTAAACAGGAGGCTACGATGGGACATTACTGTGGAATTGACCGAGGAAACAAGAGAACGACGGTGTGCGTAATGGATAAGCGGCGTAACGTACTTAAACTAGTAGAGGTTAGCACGACGACAGAGGGGCTTCGGGAAGCACTGTCTGGGTATCGGAAGCTGGCGTGTATAGTTGAAGCCGCGCCACTTTCCTTACTGTAGGGGGTCTACTATCCGAAGCTGGGAGTTCAAGGGGGCAGCCAGGCCCCCGCAGGACACTATAGCGTTCTCCAAAAGTCCGTAGCGAAATCCCGACTTTTGGAGAACTCTATCGATTCGCGGATGCGAATCAA
>JBKCMS010000061.1:0-3005 GCA_046300175.1 Pseudomonadota bacterium
ACCGTCGCGGCAGTCACAAAGCACTCTCCTGGCCTGGAGAGACGCTCTATTCGTGGTGAGGCCGAGATCCCTTCACACTTCTAGCAATTTTAGCAGCACAGCACCTCCTACCTGTACCACCGGGTGATACTGGTAGAGGCTCATTTCGCAACAAAACAAGTGAGTTGAATGAAGGCTACCCTTAACATCCACCGGAAATGGGGGGAGATAGCTACCCAGTGAAAGCCCTCATGGGATCGGTGGCGTCGACGACGTTTATGTTGGTGTTGTCGTAGGTGACCCCTCCCCCTCTCAGGTATTGGAGTAATTGGGCTCGGTGGCTGCCCGACTTACTGAGGGCTACCGGCACCCCCTCCAGTCGCCTATTATCTTCTCTGCGTTGGGAATACCCTCCAAGGCACTCCGCCCGATGCGTTCCGAAACGAGCGAAACGGTAGGAGTGGATAGTTTTTGGATTACGACCGGGCTTTCTTATTGATTTTGTTAGGCACCCGTCGGCTCCGCCATTTTTTATCCCCTTGGGGACTCCCGGAGACTCGTAGGGAGCCCTGAAACATCCAGAACCGATTCCCTTGTCTCTTCGTGATATTACGAGTGGCTGGACGCTTGGGTCGAATACCCGCCAGTACCCTACGATACCCCCTATTCCATCGTGTGATGGATAACAAGGGATCATCCGGGTATCCAGCGATCGGGGTGGTATAACCTTAGGGGGCGTTTCTGAGTAGGCTTAGAGCTCCTATGCCCCTTCGCGCTGGTCCAATACAGCAAGGAGCGCCTGAGCTCCTCCCTCAACTTCCACCACTGTTCAACAGCCCGACTGCTGCCTACTTCAAAACATCAATCCCCTTAGCGTCGATAATATTAAGAAGTCTAAGAGCCGCGTTCTGCGGCTTCACCTTTCCTTGCTCCCACTTCTGCACAGTTGATGGGTTTACGTTCAGGAGCGCTGCAAAGACCCCCTGACTGACCCGAACTTTGTCTCGGATCTGCTTTATCTGCTTAGGGCTGAACATCTTCGCTTCAGGAATATCGAGCTGTTCGAGCTCAGCTACTGTAGCTTTTGAGAAGCCTAGCTCTTTGGCGGCAGTGATGAGGGTTTGTGAAAGGGATTTTCTCTTCATGGGACGACTCCTAGTTATCTTTTGACGTTGCGTTGTTAATCACTCCGGTCTGGCTACTCTTGTAAGCCCTCACGATTCTATCGCTATGAGCTTTCCTTGCGTTTTAAGTCTGGCGCGGTCGGCAGACGAAAGCTTCATGAAGTCACTGGCGAATACTCGCAACTGTTTCTCTTCATTCTGCGATATATCCGCCTGGTCGTTCTTGAGGTATCCGTAGAGAAAGAGCGTAACGTCCTTATCCTTATACAGCACGATCGCCCTCGCTCCGCCTCTCTTGCCTCGCCCCTCAACTTTAAGGCGCTTCTTGTAGATATAAGCTCCGAGCCTATCCCCAAGTAGTCCTCGGCTCATCTCTGAGACCACGACAGCTAGCTCGTCGTCTGAGATGCCCTCCTTCTTGGCCCACTTAGCGAAATCTCTGAGCTTATATCTTTCCACTATAGAAAACTCCCCGCAATAAACGCTTTATACGCATCTTTCCTATAGCCTTGCTTACTATAGTAATTGTTACTACAACTTGCCGTCAACAACAACCTTCCACGGACTCATAGCCAACTTACAGCATCCTCATTTATTATCGAGCAAACCCAAGCGTTTAGCCCCTCAAACAAACGTTGCAGTCAAACTATCGAAATGCGCCCCTGGGAATCAGTTTTCAAGCCCCGTCAACGACCCCCGCTCCTAGCTCATATTGCGAATGCCTCCACGTACGGCGCGATGCTCACTCGGAGAGTCTTCGCGTATGAGCCCAGTTTCCTAAGGTCGGGCTTATGGCCCTTTATTCGCCCCTGGAGATAGGCTTTGAGTGCTTTGATCGCAATCTCTTTGTCGAGATATCGGAATGCGTCTACCACCGTGCGCTCTCGGTTAAAGATGCGAAGCTGCGCATCTCCGAGCTTAATCGTAGTGGCGCCAAGCTCTGCGTTGCGCATCCGGACTATTCGGACCTTCTCACGCCGCGGAGCCCTGCTCGAGTGCGGCACAGCGATCCAGTGCTGCCTCGGGAGTTGGTCTGTAAGCTCGTACATGGCGAGCGCCGAGATCAGACAGACGATGCCGTCTGGAATGCTTGTGGCTGCGACGATAAGATCTTCCCAATCGATCGGAATGTCGGCGACAGAATCCGGGAACCGGTAGAGGCCCTTACCAACCCTCTCGATACGGCCTTGCCTGCTATGGTAGGCAAGAAGGCTTGCGTACACCCCTAGCTTCTCTGCCTCACTCACCGTGAAGTAAGGCTTCTTCCGAAGGGGCCTGAGCTTTCCGAGCGGATTCTGCTCCATAAAGCTATTTTAGCACATGCACCCATAGACACCAAATGGGTGCACTTACTAAATGCTTATTTGGCCCAAAAGGACTCAGGGTTTTAGGAATAATTTCGGGGATATAGACTCCCGAGACATAAACGTTTGGATGGCCTCAGATGCAATGGTCTAGACCTGATCTGACAACCTCCACTCCAAGAGAGCTGTTTTTAAGCCGCCAACGGAACTGTCAGGCGACTCAAATCTTTTGAGGATGTAAAGATCTTTTGTCCACCTACTTAGCGCCGCTTTTCTTTCCATACAGGGTTCGAGTCCCCGTTTATCCTGAGCGAACGAAGCGAGTCGGCGAACGGATCCGCCATATCGACCCCAAAGGTCGAGCCACGTCAATCCTAACTTAACGTATCCCCATCGATTGATGGACGCCTCTTAATACCGCTTCGTCATTTGGATACCACCTCACAAGCCTATAGTGACGTGCAAAAGTCCGTGCCAGTAAAACTGGCAAGGCTTTTGCTGGACATAACTATAGGTTGTTGTTTTGATTCGCATCCGCGAATCGATAGCGTTCTCCAAAACTCGGGATTTCGCTACGGACTTTTGGAGAACGCTATAG
>JBKCMS010000062.1:0-3969 GCA_046300175.1 Pseudomonadota bacterium
TTATTGGCAGAACTTTCTTAATCAGTTCCAGGACACCTCGGTGCGAGAAGGGCTCTCGAAGGGTGAGAGCTATGAGTGGCTAAAGATGATAGTTCTTCCAAGCCAGCAGGAGGTCGGGAGCATGACTACACAAGATCGAGATAGGTGCTTTGCGAGGATTGCACAGCAGGTGATGATGTTTGCTGATCGGTGGATTAAGGACAAGTACGTGGACACCCTCAATGGCGGATTCGGTGGCCGGCCCGTAGATCTCTCCGACTACACTATTTAACTTTACCACCAAGGTGATCTACTGCGCTATGACCCCCTCCCCCTTCATAATCGGCATGGCCGGTGGCCCCGCGAGTGGGAAAACCACCTTGGCGAGCAAATTAGCCCTGCTCTGTGGGAGCGACAAGGTAGCTGTTATCGGGCTCGACTGGTACTACCGATCACAGGATCACCTAACACTCGCCGAACGCACACTCCTGAACTACGACCACCCTGACTCCCTCGAATACGAACTCTTAATCACCCACCTTCACTCGCTACAACTCGGCCGTTCGATAGAGGCGCCAAACTACGATTATGCTTTACACTCCCGAGCGTCCCACACCACCCGCATCGACACCGAGCAACGCAGAAAAGAGTTTATCGTTATCGAAGGAATCCTCACTTTTGCCAACGCTGAGCTCGTGAAGCTCCTTGACCTCAAGGTGTTTGTAGACACCCCTGAGCCAGTCCGCTTTACCCGTCGCCTTGAGCGAGATACCCGCGAGAGAGGACGCTCCCCGGAATCGGTGCACATCCAGTGGCAAACAAGCGTGCAGCCGATGCATCGAGAGTTCTGCGAACCGAGTCGAGCGCTAGCCGATGTGATTGTTGATGGCCAGGGGGACTTAGCACACACAGCACACTCGCTCTGGGATGCCGTGCTTGAGAGATCGCGCACTAGGAGTGTGGGGGTTGTAGGAGGAGCAGTGTAAGATGCCTTTGAGTGCTCCAATCAGTATTTGTGGCGAACTCTCGCCCTACCAGCAGTGGTTGGAGAGATCCGGTTGCTCTGAAGTACTCGTTACCACATTTAGCGATGTTGTCTTACCGGATAGGGTATTCCCAGAGAATGCGTCGTTGCAGCCTGCGCCCCAATGGGACTCCAACACTCTCCCCTCTACGGAACATTCTGCTAACAACCTCATAGCACATTTGACTCAAGTTGAACGACGCGAACTTACAAACGGGGTCGATGTATCTACTGTTTTCGACGGGCCCTGGAGTGGTACGCATATCTCGACTGAGGCGCTGAGAAGTATCAGTGAGGCCACACGTGCGCTGGCAGAAAGGCTCCGTGCCCCTGCCTTTACCACACTGCTCTCCGAGAATGGGCGCCTGTTTTTTGGACTACCCAGCGACCACAGCCATCCTGTGCTGTACGGAAGTTCAGTAGCATGCGCCCTGAGCATCGCAGTAACCGCTGGGCACCACTCAATTCCGCTAGTGGTGACCTATGAGAGCCCCTCGACGGCACCACAATGTACCGGCTCCGACCTAGACCGTTTGTCGGAGCACCTTCCCGGCGGGATGCCGGAAAATATGCATATTCTCCGCATCTGGCCGGATCGCTATCAGCTGTCTACCTACAGGGAACTATGCCCGTATCAATCGGAAAGGCGAACTCGCCCAGAGATCCGGACACAAGCGCTCGACCCCTACATTCAACTTGCGCAGTTGGACATCCGAGAAGGCGAAGCAATCTCAGCACATGTCCTTGCTCCAGACGCGCTCGTTGGTGACTTACTCGTGGCACTCAAAGAAAGGATAGCTAACTCCTCAGCTGATGGAGAGACCAGACCTGGGCGAAAGCGACACGCCGCATGCGTGTGGACAGCAGATGGTCGCGTGTACTTCGGCGTCAATTTACGCGCGGAGGTGCGGCAAGTTGATCGTTGCGCTGAGTTGTCCGCTATCAGTGCTGCGGTTTTAGCCGGCGATGGCAAAAGAATAGTGGGAGTTATGGTGTACTCACCCGACTACCACGTAGGAGCAGTATGCTGTTGCGGCAGATGCCAGGATACCCTTGGAGACTGCATCGATCCCGCGACCCAAGACATGGCAGTCGTTTACGCCAATGAGCATGGGGTGTTCAAGAGAGAGCTCTATAAGGCGCTCGGCTATCGCTCCTACGGAGAGGCAGAGGGGAGTGTCTCCTCACGCACCTCTTGAGGTGCACCTTCGAGACCTACCTAAACGCTATTAAGAGCAAAGCTACCCAGCGGAGCTGGAAGCTCCGCGCTCCGGGAGGGGCGGCCCTCGGCGTATCTCTTGCCGTGAACGTGGGTCGATTATAACGAGCGAGCGCTGCCGAGTCCTATGGCAGTGGACTTTTAAGGATTGCTGCGGTAAGAATGTCCCGGTCTGGCGCTCCCCGAACGCACCCCAACGTGCGTATGCAGGGCTGTTAGACGTAGTACGAGTGCAATCTACCGTAACTATCTCAACTAGTTACACCCTCCGGAGAGGTGGCCGAGTGGCTGAAGGCGCCTGATTCGAAATCAGTTTCCCCTCATTTTCTTTTCTTCTCACTCCTTCTCAGTAAGTATCAAAACTCAATAAATCCTTGCATTTATCGGCATTTCTAGTGTCAACTAGTCTCAGGACGTAGCTCCTTATGCACGTCCAAATGCACCCTAATTGCACCCTAGAGTTTTGCGCCATGCCGAGAAAACACCTCACTGATAAAGCGATAAAGAGCCTCAAAACCACGCTAGCTCAGGAAGACTTTATTGATGAAGGATTCTCTCGCCGGGGCGTAACCTTCGGCGTGAGAGTTAATCGAACCGGCACCAAGGAGTATTTCGTCCGGTATAGAGATTTAACCAAACGCTACCGAAGAATCTCAATCGGAGACGCCTCACTCATTTCCCTTTCTAAGGCTCACGAAAAAGTTTCTGAACTCGTTTTAAAAATAGCCCAAGGACTGGATCCAGCCTATGAGAGAGACGCATATAAAAGCGCCATTACCTTCACCGACCTTTGCAACAAATATCTCTCAACGCATGCCCAGCAGAAAAAGGACGGGGGCCAGGAAGATAAGCGCATCATCGAGGCTGATCTGCTACCAACCTGGGGCGACCACAAAGCCTGTGATATTCAGCGGCGAGATGTAATCGCCCTACTGGACACAATAGGCGTGGAGCGTGCCGCGCCGATTATGGCGAACCGAACGCGTGCGTTAATTTCGAGCATCTTTAGCTTCGCCGTCGAGCGAGAATTGGTGACTACATCGCCCTGCTATGGGCTTAAAAAGAAATTCAGAGAAAAGTCCAAGGATCGTTTCCTATCCGACAGCGAAATAAAGGCAATGTGGATCCATTTTGAAAAGGAGTCACTTGAGACAAGGGCCGCCCTACTATTCATCCTCCTGACGGCCCAACGCCCAGGCGAGGTAATGACGGCCAAGTGGTCAGATATTGGAAATGACGGTATCTGGAGATTATCCAGCGAGAAAACTAAAAACAGTAGACGGCAGATCGTTCCGCTCAGTGAAGGCGCGCGCGCTCTTCTAGCAGACCTGAAGCACGATGCGGAGCCGGGCGATTACATCTTTAAGACTGCCCGCAGCCCGCACATTAAACACCGCACCTTACAGAACGCTACCACCAGGCTGGCGGCTAAAGCTGAGATTGCTAATTTTACTCCACACGACCTGCGCCGAACGGCGGCGACGCTGCTTAGGAAAACCGGCACACGCACTGAGACGCTGAAGAAGATACTCAATCACTCAGCCGGATCGGTTACTGATATCTATGACCACTACAACGAGGCAGCGGAGAAGAAGGTGGCGTTGGAGCAGTTGTGGGCACATATTCAGAAGATGACGGAGCAGCAGCTAGTTATTAGGGCGGTGGCATGAGCAATAAGAGGAGCAGACAAAAAGGCATGACGGCGAGGCCTGTGAATCCTCGTGACTATACCCAGCAATACGCAAAG
>JBKCMS010000063.1:0-9715 GCA_046300175.1 Pseudomonadota bacterium
CAGAAGGGATAAAAATGTGCCGCTAGGGGCTTTAAAGCCATATCGGACCTCTCTAATAACTGAGACCTGTGGTGCCGTGCCATCCGGCTGAGAACTCTAAAAATAAAAAAACATGTGATTTTAGTGGGTTGCCCCATTCCAGCGAGCCGTAACTGTTCTCTTAAGGTTTATCTGACTCAGCAGCGCTTTTTTCCCGGATATGGTATGTACCGGTGGCGATTTTAAGCTCCGTCCTGGGAGATACAGATATGTCTAATGCGGCGTTAAAGATTAGCGAGACTGAGCACGGAGACATTACTCCTCTATACCTCGCTTATTCTAGCCCAGCGCCGGCGTTGCCGCCCGTTTTTGGGGTGGAGCGGCGGATTGTATGGCTAACTGCTGTGTTAGTAACGCTTCAAGTGCTAGACGGCATCCTGACCTACTCTGGCATGTATACTTTTGGTCTCTACGCCGAGGGTAATCCCCTGCTGCGGGGCCTAATGGGGCTATTCGGAGTCTTACCAGCGATTGCGCTCACCAAGATATTCTGTATCGCAATAGTTTTAGCACTCTGCTCTCAAGCCCATAAAATATCGTGGCTTCCTGTGGCCCTGACAGGTATAGCTGGCGTTTACGCGTTTGCAGCCATATTGCCGTGGTCGTGGCTACTATTATCCGAATACTTGATGTTATCATAACGCAGCTGTCTAGCGAGTTATAGCAGTTAAACGTATGCGCGTAACAAAGTGGGGCGAATGTGGGATCTTGTGTTCACTGTACCTAGCAAAACGGTACGGCGGCGGCCCCGTGGGCGCAGTCGAGATAGCCGAGAGCCAGGGTCTCGACGTACAGTATACCCAGCAGATTCTACAAAGACTCCGCAAAGGCAGCGTCATTCAGAGTGAACGCGGCCCACGCGGCGGCTACCACCTGGCTAGGGGTCCAGAGCTGATTACGCTCAAAGATATACTCTACGCAACGGAGGGCGACACCTTTCAGATTATTTGCGAGCACACTCCGATTCACCCCACCCCTGAAGCAGCTTCGCAGTGCGCAACCAGAGAGAACTGTGGTCTACACGGTGTATGGCAAGATCTTCGCAGTGCGATCGATCAATTACTTGAGCAGCGGACTCTACAGGATTTGATCGGGATCGAAACCGGCGCAGCTAACCTCGTGCAACTTGTTAGGCGCTCATCTGGTCCGGAAAAGTATCACGATTAGCTCTTGATCAAGAACCTCTGGCTAGCGCTGGCACGAATGTGTACTTGTGCAAACGGGCCTCGCCACCGCGACGAATTTCAATATTAGCCTCGTTCTCATGCACTAAAAGCTGGATGAACGCCGGAAACTGCGCCGGATTCTTAATCAGGTAACGATTCGCTGCAACCATGATATCAGAGTTCTCTAGCCCCAGAAGTCCGTAGACGCTATCGTGAGTTATATCAAATATCCGGTATTCGTAACTTTCAGTGGAAGATACAGTCTGAAAAACCGGCACTAGCCGGATCGGAGACTCCCTAATCTTTGTCAGCGCATCCTGCAAGTCGCGCCTCTGAATTGTGTACGAAATGACTTTTAGTGAAGGCGGTATCGGTCGCACCTGGTCGATGAATTTCGGCGCTTCTAGTTTAGGAGACAAGCATCCTTGGAGCAGCATGGCGACTAATACCACACTCATTATAACGCAATAATCCACGGCTCTGTTAACCTTTTGCATCATGGGATCACCTCACAAAATTGCTCTACAGAACTTCTATCCATTCGCAGGTAGCGGGCACGCTCAGCAAGTACAATAGCCCGCACCTGCTCATAGGTCGATTCAAGCTCGCGATTTACTACCAGATAATCGATCATTCCTACATCACCATGCAAATGCAGCAAAGCTTGGTACTCGCTTCTGGCCGTTGAAAACCTTCGCTGCAACTCGAGAGGATCGACTGTACCACGTGTCTGCAACCTCTTATTTAGCTCATCAAAAGATGGGGGCATTAGGAACACGATCACTGTATTCTCTGGGAACTGCCGCTTAAAATTTAATGCTCCTCGAATATCGATCTGAAACAACAGGTCTTTGCCACTCTCGATCCCTCGGATCAAGCTCTCCTGAAGGGTGCCGTATAGGTTACCGTGAATCTCTTCCCACTCAAAGAACTCTCCCCGCTCACGACGCGCTATGAATTCTTCTCGACTCATAAAGATGTAGGTCTTGCCGCTAGTTTCGCTCGCTCGTGGAGGACGTGAGGTAGCTGAATGAGAGAACTGAATACCTTCCGGAAACTCACTCACCAAGCGCTCGCAGAAAGTACTCTTACCAGAGCCTGTTGGCCCAATAAGCACGAACAATATACCTTTTCTAACCAAGCTCCTGCTCACTTCCTGCACCCTGAATTACTCTATGTTCTGGACCTGCTCACGCACTCTCTCAAGCTCAGCTTTAGCTTCTACCACAATCCCTTGAACATCCGCATCCTGGGCCTTTGAACCTATTGTATTCAGCTCACGACCGATCTCCTGGACCATAAAGTCCAACTTACGCCCAACACCTTGCGGATCTCCGTGACGCAACAACACCTCAAACTGCCTCAGGTGTATATCAAGACGGGACAATTCCTCACTTACATCGACTCGGTCAGCAAGCATTGCGACCTCAAGTGCAAGACGATCCGCATCCAGAGATATCTCTGGTGCTAGACCTCTGAGTCTCTCGGTTATCCTCTCCCTCCAGCGATTAGGCCCACCAGCAACTTGTTGTGCTATCGCCTCTCTCATGCGGTCGAGTCCGCTCAGTCGGGCCTCTATATCAGCTACAAGTTGAGCCCCCTCTGCGGCACGGGACTCCTGCACCAATTGACTGCAACGGAGAACAACCTCTCGAAGGTGATCCATTTCAGATTCCGATACTTCACCAGAATCCGCAACTACGGCTGAATCACGCAACACCACCTCGCCAATAAAATTCGGTAATCCATGTGCTCCCGCTCCATAGCGTTTACACGCCGCTACGTAGGCAGATACAACCTCATCCATTTTAGTGTAATCGACGTTCGAAGAGTCGCTACTAGCTGAATTGACCCGACGAGAGACCGAGATATCAAAACGACCTCGGCGATGGTCACGCTGGAGAATGCCGCGCATCTCTCTTTCAAGCACACCAAGCGCCCGAGGGCCACGCACGCTTACTTCAAAAAACCTGTGGTTGACCGAGCGTATCTCTACCTCTATCTCAGCATCAGCAAACGAGCTAGCTACCCGAGCAAAGCCGGTCATGCTTTTAACCGCGCTGCGCTCCCCGTGCGCCTTCATAGGCGATCACATCTCCCACTTGTTGACTTGCTCACGCAGCTTATCAAGCTTAATAGCGGCTGTGCCCACTTCAGACACTACTAGGCCAGCAGCGATATTCGCCAATATGCCCGCATTAATCGGACCAGCACCCACAGCCAGAGCAGCAGTGAAAACAGCAGTGACCGTATCACCAGCTCCGCTGACATCAAACACCTCGCGAGCCATGGTTTCCAGGTGAAGTCCATCGGCGCTATCTGCGCGACGCACTACCATACCCCCCTCTCCAAGAGTGATAACCATAATATCGGCTCCCCACTTCTTGAGAAGAATGCCGGCGGCATCGAAGGCATCCTCGATCCCTTTAATTGATCTTCCTGAGGCAGCTTCCGCTTCCTTACGATTGGGCTTAGCAACACTCATGCGGCTGTATCGATCGTAATTACGCGGATGCGGATCTACAAACAGCGGACGTGAGCCGAGTCCTAGCTGTCCCTGCTCGTAGGCACTTGTGAGTACATTAAGAACATCTGAAGTCACCGCGCTCTTCCCATAATCGGAGAGGATCACCGCCTTAGCTGCACTCAGGCGCTCCTGAACTAGTCCAGCCAGCTTCTTTGATATCTCCGGACTAGCAGGGTCTAGAACCTCGCGATCTACCCTCACTACCTGTTGGGTCGCCGCTATTACTCGACTCTTTAATACCGTTGGTCGCGATGCATCAACCAAAACGCCCGAGCAATCAGCACCGGCTGCTTTAAAGAGGTCCAACATAACGCGTCCATCCGCGTCATCTCCGATCAGCCCAGTGACTACAACATTAACACCGATATTGACCAGATTTCGGACTACATTACCCGCGCCTCCGAGACGGTCCTCCATTCGCACTACCTGTACCACCGGCACCGGGGCCTCAGGCGATATCCGCTCTACCTTGCCCCAGGTATATCGGTCTAACAGTAGGTCTCCCACGACGAGTACCGGCGTGCCTTCCATCCTCTCGAGCGTTTCGAGCAACTCTTGCTTCGATCCTAATTTCATAAAGATAATTTATCTGGGTGACTTATCTCGGTTGTAAGCCTGGCATATGCCCTATCTGATGTATTGATAGCACAACGGTTTAAGCCAGCCCTTAACGATACGTGCATTATCAGCGGACTATAGCAGGGCTAGCGGGCAGGCGCCACTGGTCGTTAGGAGCGCGCCCAGCCCATAAAACCCGCCATCTTATCGAATACCATCTCCGGTCGTAAAAGCTTCATACATACCTTTCCAAGACCAGGGCATACCCGCCTTTTACACGGAGCGCACCCTACGTTTGCAGTCAAGGTCAACTCCTCACTGCCCCGCGGAGCGTTGCGAACCCAAGGCGTTGGACCAAACAAGGTAATATGCGGCGTCCCCACTGCTCCAGCGATGTGTCCCGGACCGGAATCAGGACCAACCAACACGCGCGCTCCTCGCACCAATGCCACCAACTCTGTCAGGTTGGTTTTACCAGCTAAGTTTACTACGGTAGCTTTCGTGGCCACCTGCTGTAAACGCTCAGCCATCGCTATCTTTGATTTATCGGCTAAGAAAACTACCGTACCACCAGGCAGCAACGACAAAAGCCCCTCATACCCCTCGACCGGCCAATCCTTAGACTCCCAAGAAGAACCGAGTATAAACCCAACATACGGCTCTCTACGAAGTTGCTCGGCCCAAGACGCCGTCACACCTTCTAGGGTAATTCCCTCAAGACCAGAGGATAAACGCTCAGGCTGTGGCAACCCGAGCGGCTTTAGGAAGGTGTGGTAGTGCTCAATCTTCGAGATAGCCTCTCCCTGTGGGTCTACATACTCGGTATTGAAAAGCCAGTTGAACTCCTTGGCATCCTTGCGATGAAATCCGATCCGTCTAGGGGATCGCGAAAACCACGAGAATAATCCGCTCTTTGAATGACGTTGCAGGTCGAGAGTAATATCAAACGAGCGCTTCGATAGCTCCTTCCTGATCTCCCAGACACCAGCTAGACCCTTGGGGCGGTTAAAGACAATTATCTCATCGATTGCTGGGTGTAGCTTCAAAATACCGGAGCATGCGGGTTCCACAAGCCAGGTAATGTGCGCATCTGGCTCGGCCGCTTTGAGCGAATTGACCAGGTACATACCGCGGACAACATCACCGAGAGCACCCATGAGAATAAATAGGTAACGACGCGAACGTTTATTCACTGTAGCTCCTTAAAATCAAAGACATCATCTCCGAAAGAACTGGTGAGAGCCCGTGTTTAATTACAGCACGACGCCACCTACGAAGATAAAGATCTCGAAGCATCGATGCCGAACCACGGAAGTTGTGCGCCTTGTCGAAGTCAACAATATACACGGTCCCACGCTGCGAGACTAAAACATTACCTGGATGCAGATCGATATGCAGAATCCTATTTTTAATTAAGACCACTAGCTGCTCTCCAAGAGCTACCATTACACGGTGCAGCTCGTCGCTCTCGCCGCGCTGAATATCAACAAGGTTACGCGTACCAGAGAGCTCCTCCATTACTAGCCAAGTGCCGTAGACAATCGAGCCTTTCTTAACGATTGCATAAGGCTCTGGCGCATTTACTCCTAGGCTTCTGACCCTCTCAAGCATCTCAAACTCAATCCGCGAACGAACCGGCCCAAGCCCCACAAATCGACCGGCTGTAATCGAACGCAGAAGCCCGCCGTGAGAATAGTGCTTAACAAATACGTTTCCCATACCCGGGAGACCAATCACTGCGGAACGACTACGCCCACCGAGAGTAGAGCGATCCAGTTCGCCGCTACCTCCACGGATAGCTTTGATTAAGGTTGTTGCCTGCTCATCTGATACTCGACCCCGACTCGAGATTGTGTAGGGTCCCCTAACAATTTCATCAAACTCAGCAGCTACTGGGGAGGCAATAATCGAGTCAGACATATTGAAAGAACACCGAGAGATTACACGACATGAAGATCGACTCCACGGCGCCCTATGTCACCTACCAGAAGATCATCGAACGCCTTGAGTACCATCGCGCTAGAGACCCCTTCCATACATGCATTCGTGCCGGTTGGACAGCGTCGAGAGCCGTGTCGGCGACAGGGCTTGCAGAAAAGATCCGTTTTTTCTACCACGATTGCCCGATTCTTCCACGGGCCGAATCCAAACAGCGGTGAAGTAGCGCAAAAAACTGCCACGGTCGGAACTTTCGTTGCAGCCGCAAGGTGGAGCGCTAAACTGTCGTTGCAAACAACCGCCTTCGCCTTACTCACCAGGTAGATCAACTCAAGTAGCGTCGTTGCGCCACACACATTCGTGATCGTATCCGGCGATAGCTCGACTCCCTGGCACACTTCAGAGCAAGCACTTATGTCGCTCGGAGCGCCCACAAGCAAAACTCGGTATCCTCTAGATACCAATTCCCGAGCAACTCCGCGAAAACCACTTGGAGACCAACGCTTAGTCTCCCAAGCGCTTCCCGGTGAGAGCACCACAAATGGCTTGGACAAATCAAGGTACTCACGTACCGATACGGAAAGCTCACTCTCTGCGACCATCGATACTCTGAGAGAGAAGATATCCGAGAGAGGCGTTGGCCCACTTCTCTTCAAAACGTCTATCTCTCCTTGGATTCGCGGACCGAGGTCTGCATAAACTAACTCTAGATTGCGGATCACCTCATGAAAACGCTCAGTCTTTGAAACCCGGCGAGTCAGTAATAAAGAAAGCAACGAATCAGCATATCCTACGCGCTCAGGTATCTTTGCAAGAAAAAGCATCAACGCCGTACGAGGAGAGCGATGAAACGAATAAGCACGTTGGAAACCCTTAGCTTTCAAGATCTCAGCGAAACGTCGCATCCCTCGCCATCCAGGGAACTCTTTGCGCCGATCAAACACCAAGACATCGTCTACGTATGGGTCTCGACGTGCAAAATCCGCCGTCTGTGGAGGCGCAAGGACAGTTAAGTGCACCTGTGGATCACTTTTCTTGATCGCCTCAAAAACCGGACCGGTGAGCAACATGTCCCCGAAGTGTCCCTTAGGTATTATAAGAATCTTAGTCGCCACAAGACACCCTTAGAGGGAATGTATAGGATTTACGCCGCCACCTGCTCTAACACCGCAAGCCGTGCGCTTTTCTTCGATTCAGTCGCCAACTGCCCACATGCAGCTGCTATATCTGCACCTTTTGACCAACGAATGAAAGCCTGAAGACCTTGCGAATTAAGGTAACGTTGCCAGGTAAAGACCCAATCACGAGACGGCGAGTCGAATCCGAGACCAGCGTTATCATTGTATGGGATGAGGTTAATCTTGACCGGCAAACCACGCATCATTTTAGCCAAACGCTGCATATCCTCTTGTGTATCAGTTATACCTCCGAGCATCACGTACTCGATCGTAACTTTTTTGCGTGGACCAACAGGAAAAGATTTCACTGCGTCCAGCAGCTCAGCGATCGGAAACCGATCATTAATCGGCATGATCCTCGAACGCACCTCATCAGTCGTCCCGTTTAGCGATACAGCAAGACTCACAGATACATCGCTTGCTGCTAGCTTCCGTATAGCTGGTACGAGCCCTACTGTAGATACCGTGACCTTTCTTGGGGACATTCCGTATCCACGGCGATCTGTTAAATTCCGCACCGCACGGGTCACCCCGTCATAATTGTGCAGCGGCTCACCCATACCCATGAATACGATATTCTGAAAGCCATCGCCGAAATTTTTGGCGTCCTCAATTACCCCATTTACCTGACGCAGAATCTCAGAGGTCGATAAACTACGCTTTAAACCCATAGTTCCAGTACGACAGAACTTACAGCCCATCGCGCAGCCAACCTGTGAAGACACACACAGCGTCATACGATTTGGCTGTTTGATCATCACCGACTCAACCAAGTCGCCCCCCTCAACCTCAAAGAGATACTTACGGGTACCATCGACACTGATTTGACGGTCAGCGATGCGCGCTTTTGGAAAGATAAAAGTCGCTGCAAGTTGCGCACGGAGCTCCCGGCTGATGTTGGTCATCTGCTCAAAGTCCGTTACACCCTTGCGGTAGACCCACTCAAAAAGCTGCGTGGCTCTGAAAGCTGTTGCACCGAACTCTTTCTGCAAAAGCTCTGCGAGTTCAGAGTAACTGTAGTTGTAAAAGTCTCTGACCGCGTCACTCACAACAGCACCTAGAAGCGCACAGAGGCGCGTAAAAACATCAACAAGAAAGACGAGGCGGGCAATCCAGATTGCTCCACCCGCAGCCTATCCATCCGCCTCCCTACGCAAGCTCCGGAAAGAACAACTTAATCTCCGTTGCTGCGTTCTCAACACTGTCAGAGCCGTGAACTGCATTAGCAGCTATGCTCTCAGCATACAGTGCGCGAATAGTGCCAGGGTCCGCCTTCTTGGGGTCCGTGGCGCCCATCAGCTTGCGGTTTAGGTTAACGGCATCCTCGCCCTCAAGCACCGATACAAGCACACGACCTGAACACATGTAGTCGATCAGCTCGCCGTAGAAGGGACGATCCTTATGGATAATGTAGAATTGCCCTGCTTCCTGTGGCGTAAGGGTAGCCATCTTAGCCGCTACTATCGTCAGCCCTGCTTCCTCGAAATGACTGAGAATCTTGCCGATCAGATTACGCGCGGTTGCATCTGGCTTGATGATTGATAAAGTTCTTTGCTTTGACATATTTAAACGACTCCTGATTCAGCTCTGCACTCTTTTTAATTTCCTTAAGGACTGGCTCAATCGGGAGGAAAAATCCTAACTCCCGAATTAACTTCTGGAATCACTGTGATTTCCTAGCCCTTTCCGGTGTAGCTGAAGTCGAAAGAGTATAGACCGGACGCGGCTCTAACTCAAGGAGGGCAGCCGCAACCGCAATACCTCGTTTTGCCTAGCAAAACTAGGGAGTTAAGATAAATAGAGACCCCTCCAAAAAGAGCAGTGATAGGTAGCTAAAAGCTCTTCTGGAAAAATCTCCGGCCCTTTTAACCTAAAAAGGCAGTTAAGGTGGGGCAGAATGGAGCAGCTGGCTAAAAGCACTAAGGATTTTGATTAACCCAGCCTCATTCATTTTTGAAAAAAATGAATGAGAATTGCTGGGCAAGCGCAATCTTGGCCCATTAAAATCAAGGGAACAGCCAAGTTGCGCCGTAGAAGACAACAAACTCCTATGTGCTTAAGCGTGTGAAATTTTAATGTCATGAGAGACTCTAGCTCTGGACGGTGCTGCTTGATGTTAGCAAAGAAGCTCATAATCGCGGCTTTGAAATCAGCAAATCGCTCGTAGTACAGGATGTTTTTTCAGGTAGTTAGTGACGGTGTTGCCGCTCAAAAAGAGGTACTCCGCGATGCTCTCTGATGACTTACCTGCATCGAGCAACAATATGCACTTAATCCTGTCTCAAGAAGCGCGCATAGCGCTCCACCCG
>JBKCMS010000064.1:0-43530 GCA_046300175.1 Pseudomonadota bacterium
CGCCTAAACTACCTCCCCTCAAAATTCCGTCTCTTCTTTAACTCTTCGAAAATTGCACGCACCGACTGTCAAAATCACCCGTAAATACCTAGCTTGCTGATATAACTCGAAAATTAATTGATTTTCCTATCCTTAGGTGCACGTTCACGTCCCAATTTGACAGAAACCACCCACTAATTCCGTCGATGAGCCAAAATAAAAGAGGGGGGCACTACAACTAGTGCAGCACCCCCCTCTTTTTAGGTTTAACGCTCCTCTCTAGGAGATTACATTCTAAAGGCGATTACGAACGCCAAGATCACCAACGACTCAATTAGGGCCATGCCGAGAATCATCGGTGTAAGCAACTTTCCGCCTACCGATGGATTGCGACCAAAAGACTCAAGCATAGAGCCTACAACCTTACCCTGTCCTAGAGCGCCACCAACTACTGCCATACCGATGGCGAGACCTGCGCCAAGAGGTGCCAGGCTTGATGAGGCGACATCTCCAGCGTTCTCAGCAAAGGCTGAAACTACTGGTGTAAGAGCGCCTACCGCTACTGCGGCGATCGCTGGGAGCTTTGCTAGTATGTTACGAGCTATTTTCATATGTTTCTCCTTCAAGTGTAAACTTATCACTAAGATTGCTCCCCTTCGTTCACACGAAGAGGCCCCTAACACCCCTAAAAGGCATTAGTAAATCAGTGGTGTTCTTCGCCTTCCTCATGCTGAGTAGCCAGCATTATATATATCATTGTGAGGATGGTTGGAACAAAGGCCTGCATAAAACAGACAAAAGTTCCCAAGACGTAGAACACTATAGGGGCTATCACCGGCACCAGATCGGTAAACACTCCGAGAACGACGTGGTCTGCAGAGACGTTCCAATAAAGACGTAGGTTAAGGGTCAGGATTCTTAGGAAAGTTCCCATAACCTCAAGGACAAATATAAGAGGAGCTAGCCACCAGATCGGCCCTGCAAAGTGCTTTAGGTAGTTCTTTATGCCGTGCTCTTTGATGCCGTAGTAGTTAAAGCTAACAAAGATAAATATCGCTACTGGAACCGTTGTCCAGACACTTGTTGTAGCCGCCGGGACTCCTGGTATCAGCCCGATAAGATTAAGAATTAGTGTATAAAAGAAGATCGTTGCGGTAATCGGCAGGTAACGCCTACCCTCTTTTCCAAGAACTGAATCTTGAAAACCTACGAAGCCCTCAACTGCCAGGTCGGCGATCCCCGCTGTGGTGATCCTATCCTCTGGTATTACTCCTCCCTGAGCCCCTAGGCGATTTCGTCTTCTTGCCAAGGTCTTAGCACACTTAGCACCGATTGCTACCAGAGCTACACCCATCAAAATGGCCGTGATGAGCTTCTGCTGATTAGCATCGGTCAAACCAAGCGAATGAAAGTACGTGTAGTGGTTTTCCATAAGTGCTTATTCTTGAACGAATAACGAGCGGGTTTATATAAGATTTCTTCTGACAAGGCAAATTTACACGCCGAGCTCTAGCGCCGTTGCTACTGCTTGCTACTTACTTGGAGTAGGCACCTTGCGGGCGTGTGGACATCTTGTTTAAGCAACTTAAAATAAAGAGCTTTTCTTCGGGGTACTACTAAAAATTTTTACTCTGAAACGATTGTAAAATTCTCCGCTCGTACTATAACCAGGCTCTTGCTCCGTGATTCCTCCGGGGCCTGACAGGGAAGAGATGAGCGAAGTTGCTGAGCCAAACGATTTTGGTCTTACTGCCGGTGAATCAGCCGAGCCGGTTGTATCTGGTGACGCGGTAGATTCTGCCAGCTCGACCATCCAGGGGGATCTCTCAGAAAATACCGCAATCTCAACGACTATAGATCAGTGTTGGGCGCTCGCTATAGCTGATGTATGTAGGAATACAAATCCACATATAGTGGCGGCGTACATAGAACCGCTAGAACTTGATCTTGAAGCTTCGACTAGCTCTCACATAGTGGTTCGTGGTCCTTCACGACTAATTTGCAACTACGTTACATCGCGCTACTCGCAACAGCTCCGTGAGCGACTCGCGTTCTTTGCGCAGGATAAGGACCTACTCCTGTCAGTTATTCCCGCCGAAAAGAGCGCTACTTCAGGACCAAGCTCTGATTCTCCTGATGCTGCTCGCGCGCCACAGCACTCCCCATTTGTTGTAAAGCGGGTTCGCCATTCTGAGGATTCCGCGCCTACCAATCCCGATGAGTCGCAACTTACCCACGTTACCGCGCCCAGTGGTGATAATAAAACCGGACCGCTTGATGGTGAGGTCTACAACAACATAAATCCGCGCTATACCTTCACTGATTTCGTCGTAGGTAATTCTAATCAATTCTGTCACGCTGCCGCGATGCGAGTCGCTGAAAAGCCAGGCCAAAGTTACAATCCTCTATTTATATATGGCGGCGTAGGTTTAGGTAAAACACACCTACTACACGCTATCGGTAATGCCGTTCTTGAGCGCTCTCCAACATCGCGCGTGCTCTACATGTCGTCGGAAACTTTCACCAACGAGCTTATTTTAGCGTTGCGCCACGCCAAGATGGAGGAATTCAAAAAGAAACTACGCACGATCGAAGTCCTTTTGATCGATGACATTCAATTCATAAGCGGTAAAGAACGAACTCAAGAGGAGTTCTTCCACACCTTTAATGCCCTCTACAGCGCCAAGAGACAGATCGTCATCACCTCAGATAAGATTCCCACCGACATCCCGGGGATAGAGGAGCGGCTCCAGACGCGATTCTCTTGGGGCCTGACTGCCGACCTACAGGCTCCTGATTTTGAAACTCGTGTTGCGATTCTAAAGCAAAAGGCGCTTTTAGAGGATTTTCAGCTACCCCACGAAGTAAGCCACATGATCGCTGAACGTATATCCTCTAATGTCCGCGAGCTTGAGGGTGCGCTGACACGATTGCACGCCATGAGTTCAATTCAGAGCGTTCCGATCTCCCTGGAGATGGCCAAGACCGCGCTTAAGCCTCTGTTGCAACCCAAAGTGGTCAACGTCACCGTTGATGATATTAAGAAAGCTGTCTCTAGCCACTTTAACATTAAGGTCTCAGAGATCGTTTCAAAGCGAAGAACTAAAAACCTCTCATTCCCGCGCCACATCGCTATGTACCTTTGCCGTAAACACACCACCGCCTCTTATCCAGAGATAGGCGAGCACTTCGGCGGGCGCGATCACTCAAGTGTTATTCACGCCGCTAGCGTGGTTTCGAGCAAGTTATCCACAGACTCCAAAGTCAAAGAGATTATCGAAAATATAGAAAAGATTATCTTTGGATAATTCCAATATATTCATGTACTTATAGCGATTATCAACAGGTTATACCGGCCTGTTGATGACTACTTTAAGTGGGTTTTTGCCGATTGCTCTCGAGTTATCAACAGTGCTCCTTGAGTTTGCTTGTGAAGTACTCTGTGGATAAGCCGGTAAAACCCGGTAAAAACAGCTTCTGGTGGGGTTATTTCGATCTGATGTTGCTGTTTTGATACCTGACTACCTGTGGATAACCCTGTTGATAACTTGTTTTCTATTGGTGCAAAACTCTCGGTTTTTGGGGAAAGTTGGTGGCTCTGTGGAAAACAGAGAAACTTACCACGAGGATTCCCACACCTTATTAGAGTAAGGTTTATTAAAAAAAACGGACTTTTAAGTTGATTTTCCCCAGAAAACCGCCTTACTTATTACTATTCACTATCTTAATTTATAATTTAATAAATACAGCCGGAACATAAAGTCACATGGAGATAACAATACCAAAAGCAGAGCTTGCTAAGCTCCTTCACATCACCCTAGCTATCGCAGAGAAAAAAACAACGATGCCGATCCTCGGTAACTTGTTGCTCAATGCAGAGGACGGATCGTTAAAGATTACGGCGAGTGATATCGAGGTAACGGCTGTAGCTTCAGCCAAAGCAAGCGTAAAGAAGAAAGGATCGATAACAGTTTCGGCAAAGATGTTTGGCGATCTAGTCAGAGAGCTAGCCGATGGCGACGTAACGATTAAGACTGGCGAGCGCGATCGAGTGGAGGTGATCTCCAGTAACTCCAAGCTCAAGATAATGGGAGTTGGCGCTGAGGAGTATCCGGTACCAACGAGTATAAACCTTGCAACCAAGTGCAAACTATCGGCACAGACTCTGGTAGAGATGATAAATAAGACCCTCTACGCAGTATCGCTCGATGAGGGGCGCTACAACATGAACGGAGTGTGTCTAGAGCTCGTTAGCGAGGGAAAGAAATCCGCGCTACGCATGGTGGCGACAGATGGGCACAGGTTGGCCCTCATTACTCGGCCTCTTGAAGGAGTTGAGTTTACGAGCTTGGTCGCCAAAGGAGCAAAGAAAAAAGAAGCCGAAACTGATCACGTAATAGTTCCGCGTAAAGGATTGTCAGAGGTACGTAAAGCTCTTGAAACAGTAGGGGACGTTCCTGTTGGAGTCGATGTAATCGATGGATTTCTAGTAGTAGAGGGCGGAGCTTGGAAGTTAGTTGTGCAGTTGCTAGATAGTGAATTCCCAAACTATGAGCAGGTTCTACCTAAAGCCGAAGGGGTAAAGGTGGCAGTTTTAAGTTCGCATCTCGAGCACGCCCTTAAGCGAGTTTCGCTCGTTGTGAGTGATAAGAATAAGGGAGTGAGGCTCGATTTCTTTAACAACCTTGTGCGTATCTCAAGCTCTTCTCCAGAGGTAGGAGAGGGGCAAGAAGAGGTAGAGGTACAGTATAAAGGAAGAGAGCTATCGGTAGGATTCAACGCCCGATACATCATCGACGCCCTAGCAACGATAGGAGAGAATCAGCCATTTATTCTTGAACTATCCGGAGAGACAGGCCCAGGAAAAATGTACGCAGAGGCAGATGAGTCAGCTATCGGTATCGTTATGCCGCTACGCTTAGAGTAGTCGTTGTATTAGCGGCGTATTTAGCGGAGCCTATTTGTACGTTTCCAAACTAAAGGTCTACAACTTTCGAAACCTGATCGATCAGACAGTAGAGCTTCATAACGGAGCTATCTATATCACCGGGCGAAACGGTAACGGAAAAACAAACCTGGTAGAGGCTTTATACCTACTCTCTGGTTCGCGCTCATTTCGCACCAACTCTCAAAGTGAGCTTGTGCGTTGGGGAAAACAGGAGGCGTCGGTATTTGGCACTGTTGTCACCAAGGCAGGATCTAGTGAGTTGGGGATAGCTTTAACCCCTGGTCACAGAACAGCATTTAAAAACGGGACAGAGCTAGGATCGATAGCTGACCTGATGGGGGCTTGTAGTGTGGTGGCGTTTTCGCCGAGTGACCTGGCCCTTGTTAAGGGCTCTCCTGCTGGCAGGAGGAAGTTTCTCGACCGACACATGGTAGACCTTCACCCGCCTTACTTGAGCGTGCTGATGGCTTACCAGCGGGCGCTAGACAGCAAGTCAGCGCTCCTAAAGACACCAGGAGTCGAAGTGCAACACCTAGCGGCGTGGAACAAGTTGCTGGCAGAGAGCGCGGTAAAAATTGTTGATAACAGATATAAGTTCTTAAAACAATTAGTAGAAAAGAGTAGGCCTTTTCACCATCAGTTCGCTCAATCAGATGGCCAGCTAGATATTCGGCTAGAGTCTGATCTGTTGCCACAGGATAAACGCCCCGGCGATGGGGTGGTGGTGGTAGAGTCGCTAGAGCCAGAGGGGATTAATCCGGGGAGGTTTGAGCAGGAGTTTGCTCGAGTAGCCCCAAGAGAGATAGCACAGAGGTCGTGTGTACTCGGTCCGCACCGGGACGATGTAGCCATAACCATCGGCGGTATCGATGCTAGAGCGTATGCCAGCCAGGGTCAGACCAGATCGGTTGTATTGGCCCTAAAATTGGGGGTAATCGAGCTTTTAGAGGAGCGACTGGGAGAGCCTCCGATAGTTGTTTTAGATGACGTTGATTCAGAGCTAGACGCCACTCGTGCCGAGCAGCTTTTTCTCGCTTTATCGCGCCACGAACGCCAATTGTTCATTACCGGTACATCGACCCCACCAGCAACTCTGGCTGAAACCAGTAGTTCTAAGGTCCAAGTAATAGAGCTTAAAGAGGGGGTAATCACTGACAGAAGTAACCCCGGAGCGGAGAGCTAAAATCACCTTTAGTAACCCCCTAACAGCAGGCCTTAATTGGGCTCTGGAGACAAGCAGATAAAACAAATAAAAACAATAGCTTATAAACTTACAAAAGCCGTTCTTTCCTCTTTGCTAAAAGTATCTAAGTAGCCTACAATATTGCGGATCGCGGCAAATTTTTGATCCGCTTACGGAGTATTGCATGAGCACAGCGCCAACCACACAGCCATCTGACCTCGTTTACGACGCAGGACAGATCAAGATCCTTGAGGGACTAGAAGCGGTGCGTAAGCGTCCGGCGATGTATATCGGAGATACATTTTATCGCGGATACCACCATCTGATCTGGGAGGTTCTGGATAACTCAGTGGATGAGGCGCTAGCTGGATTCTGCACGAAGATCACCCTCACATTGCACACAAACGGTTCAGTTTCTGTCGAAGATAACGGTCGCGGAATTCCAACCAGCATTCACCCCACAGAAGGAGTAAGCGGTGTGCAGGTGGTGATGACGAAACTGCACGCAGGAGGAAAGTTTGAGAAGGAGGCATACAAGGTTTCAGGAGGTCTGCATGGAGTCGGTGTATCTGTAGTTAATGCGCTCTCTGAGTGGCTCAAGGTCGAGGTTAAGCAGGGCGGAAAACTGCATGGAATGGAGTTTAGACGCGGAGATCCGGTAGCCGAACTAAAGGTAATCGGAGACGCAGAGGGAGCTGGAACCAAGGTCACATTCTATCCAGATCATACAATCTTCACCGAACAGAAGAGTTTTACATACGACACAGTAGCACACCGAGTGCGCGAGTTAGCTTTTCTAAATGCAGGGCTGCGTTTTACGCTGATTGATGAACGCACCGACAAGGAGCAGGAGTTTTACTTTGAGGGCGGGATAAAGAGCTTTGTTTCGTTTATCAACAAAGCAAAGACCCCGATCTTCCCTGAACCTATATCAGTTTCGGCGGCTCGCGATGGAATCAGCGTCGATGTAGCATTGCAGTACAACTCAGAGTATCAAGAGAGCATCTACACCTATGCAAATAATATCAACACACCAGAAGGTGGCACGCATCTAATCGGCTTTAAGGCCGCACTCACTCGAACACTCAACAACTACGCCAACAAGAACGACCTGCTCAAAGGTTTTAACGAGGGAATCCAAGGAGACGATACACGCGAAGGACTCGTAGCGGTCGTTAGCGTAAAGATTCCAGAGCCACAGTTTGAGGGTCAAACCAAGTCAAAGCTTGGAAACTCCGAGGTTAAAGGATTCGTCGAGCAGATGGTTGGCGAGCACCTGGCTAAATTTTTTGAAGAGAACCCATCGATCGCCAAAGCAATCGTAAATAAATCGCTAGAAGCAGCGCGAGCTCGTGAAGCAGCCCGCAAGGCGCGAGAGTTGGTGCGCCGCAAAGGGGCGCTCGATAGTACAGGACTGCCAGGAAAGCTAGCGGATTGCCAGAACGAGAATCCAGAAGAGGCAGAGATATTCATAGTCGAGGGAGAGTCCGCCGGCGGCTCCGCAAAGCAGGGACGAGATAAAAAGAATCAAGCTATCTTGCCTCTCAAGGGAAAGATTCTCAATGTCGAGAAGGCCCGCTTTGATAAGATGCTCTCGTTTGAAGAGATACGTGTGTTAATTACAGCGCTCGGAACCGGTATCGGCACGGGAGATTTCGACGTTGGTAAGCTACGCTACCACAAGGTTGTGATCATGACAGACGCCGATGTTGATGGTAGCCACATTCGCACCCTTTTGCTGACATTTTTCTATCGACAGATGCACGACGTGATCGCTCGTGGGCATCTCTACATTGCGCAGCCACCACTATACAAGCTCAAGAAAGGTAAGATGGAGCGCTACGTAAAGAGCGAGAAGGAGTTTACTGAAATAATCGTAGGTGCAGGTGTTGAGAACGTAAGTATCGAGTCAAAAGAGAATCGAGTCACCAAGGCGGATGGCATTAAGGATCTCCTAGTTCGAGTACGTGATATCCAGGTGTCGCTAGAAGAGATTCAACAAGAGCGCATCGATGAACGGGTAATCGTTGCCCTATCTGAGTCTGGCATAGTTTTTAATGAAGCAACTTGGAAACGAGATGTAATTACAGCGGCACTTCCTCAGATTAAGCAGGCGCTCGCCAGGCGCATTCCGATCGAACCAACCATAGAGGTGATCGATGACCACGAGAGTGAGGTGGCCTTTAAGATCATCTCGCGTCGACGAGGGGCAACCCTTACAACAACAGTGACACGACGGCTCTGGATATCAGATAAGATATCAGCGGTTAGGAAAGTATACGCCGACACTAGAGCCCAGGTAGGAGAGGCTCCCTACACGATAACTGCTTCGGGAGATTCAAAAGAGCTGGAAAAAATGGAGTCGATCGAACAGGTAGCTGAGTGGATCGATGCCCGCGGCCGCAAGGGGCTCTCCATCTCGCGTTACAAGGGGTTAGGAGAGATGAATCCTGAGCAGCTATGGGAGACAACCATGGACCCAACGGCCCGCACATTGCTTCAGGTAACGATCGATGACGCGATCGATGCTGACCAGATATTCACCGTTTTGATGGGTGACGAGGTCGAGCCCAGAAGGAAGTTTATTGAGGATAATGCCCTAAAAATCAGAAACTTAGATATCTAGCCGGGATATTTCATGAAACTGCGTCGCGAGAGCGCCGAGAATGGTGATTTTTCGGGCCCGTAGGGCGAATTCAAAAAGCGATTTTTGGGGCTTCAATCGTATCGCGATACATTCCGGTCCGAAAATCGATTTTTGAACCGAAAAAGCGCCCTTATTGGCGATCGTAGTAGCAGGCTTCATGAAATTTCCGGGCTAGGACAGATCGCCAGACAGCCGTAATTCCTGGGTGGTGTTGACCAACACAGCCAGGTTCTAGTAGCCTGAGGGGCCTGTTTAGAGAGAGGGGAGTTATTCCTAGCTAGGAGAGTAGTACCATGCCATCACCAACCAAGATTACCTGGGCCCGCAGAGATGCCCGTGACGCAAAGCTGCTCAAGAAGCGCAACAAGCGCGCCAACAAGGTAAACGCCAAGACCAAGCAGAGCAAATAAACCTAGCCTCATTCGTTTTTGAAAAAATGAATGAGAATTGCTGGGCGAGAGATTTTTGAAAAAAATAACTCGCGCAGGGTTTAGCTTTATAGCCGCGCAAGGTGCAAACTGCTCTAAGCAGCAACCATCACCACCTACGTTGCCCTAGGCCACCACCAGGAGCTATTAGCACCCTGACTATTAAGCCAGCTAGGAATCCTAGCAGGATGGGGGTCACAGCGGGGATAAACGTGCCACTGGTGAAAAGGTAGAATTGAGCCGCTCCGACCAAAAAGAGAAAAGCAGCAGGAGCAACGATCCCTAAGAATCCGCTAAACGAAGCAACTAGAAAGGTGGCAATCAGGGCCAATACTCCAATGATGATAGCATCACTGGCTACTGAGAGGCGGCGGATCCAGTCTCTCTTTAAAAGATTTGAAGTAGCGGTGGCGTGAATCTCGGTCCCAAACAACCCAGCATCGTAAGGAGTAGTAAACGCCTCGCGTTGAGATGGTCCGGTTCGGCTTTGTAATGTCAGGCCGACAAAGACGATCTTATCTTTAAAAGCCTCTGGAGGAATACGCTGCTCAGGGGCTATGACGTCGTGGTACGAGAATCTGCGCACAGTCGGGGTCGGGCCGTAGTAATTAATCAGGTCTCGCGGTCCGGGGGTCACATAGCTTCCTGCTGGCCCAACAGCAACTTCAGCCAGAGGTCGCCCATCAGGAAAGAGCGCATAGCGCTCGGTCAGAAAGCGAAATATGCGACCCCCATCTTGTGGCAAGCCGACGATGCCTATACCGGCGGCTTTTTGCTCAAACATCGGAGCTGGGCGAATCGCTTGCTCAAGCAAAAATGAACCGTTTAGAGTTGCTTGCTGAGAAAAACCAACACTTGTTCCCAGAATGCTTGGTAGTCGCCCAAGAGCGTCGGCGAAAGCTTTGTCAGCCGCAGGATCGTTAGAATCATTAACAAAGAGGATGTCAAAAACAACGCGCTTAGCGCCGGCGTTGACCAAACGATCGATTAGCTGCGCGTGGAGATTACGTGGCCAGGCGGTTGCCATCGGGATATTTAGATTAAGATAGCTTGGCTCATCAATCGCTACCACAACTACATCAGAGCTAGGAGTTAATGGTCCACGCAGCGTAAAGAGCCGATCGATATTTACTCGCGAGAGAAAATTTCCGAATGAGGTAAGGCTCACTGCCGCCACCATACACGCCAACACCGCCGACATCACCAGTTCGCGCAGAGTTAGTGGGCGTATGCGCACAAAGGAAAGCAGAGAGACGAGAGGAAATCTTTTAAAAGCAGCGGTGGGAAGATCTGAAATGTTAACACCAACCGTAGCGGTTACTGAATCTAGAGACTCATCGGCAGGAGCATGAGCGGCTAGGTTTTGTACGAACGCTTTAACCGATTGCATGCGCTGCTGTGGCTTGGGATGCAACAACCCTAGAACCGCGTCGGCGAGCCACTGAGGAATATCCTCTCTGTAGGTACGAGGATCAACGGGACGCTCCTCTACTTTACGCATGATTAAACGCGCAGGAACGTTATCTTCTATCGGCAGATGTCCGGTCAGTAGTTCGTAGAGAATGGCGCCAAAGGCATAATAGTCAACTGCCTGAGTAACTTTTTCTCCGATTAAGGTCTCTGGGGCCAGGTAAGCTATAGTTCCTAGTATCTGCTCTGCGGCTCCAGTAAGCATCGACACATCGCCACGCGCTACACCGAAATCGGTGATCTTAACGCGCATGGAGTCGACCACCATTATGTTATCAGGCTTTAGGTCGCGGTGTATCACACCAACGTTGTGGATTGCGGCGATTCCACGGCAGATTTGAAGAGCAATTCGCAAGATTGTGGAGATCGGCAGAACCTCTCCCTCCATCAGCGAGCCAAGCGTTTTACCGCTGAGGTACTCCATGGTGTAGAAACGCATGTTGCCTTCTTGGCCGAAGTCAAAGGTACGCACTACGTTTTCGTGGTTGATTCGATGAGTAAGGCGTACTTCGCGCAGGAATCGTTCCGCGTTTCCGTCCGCCATCGACCCAGTTTGCTTGAGAATCTTTAGCGCAACAGTTGTCTCGCCCAACACCATATCTTCAGCAAGGTATACTGAGGCCATACCTCCTGCGCCGAGAGTGCGGATGATCTTGTAACGTCCAGCGACCACCGCTCCATTAGAGAGGTAGGCGCCCTGTGTTGAGGTTTGCCCTTGAGCCATGTTCGGTTGCTCCTTACCTACATTGTGTATCGGCAGAATTCCTACGAAAATTACTTATTTTTTTAATTTGGAAGGTTTTTTATGCTCGCTCTAAGCATCTTCATAGTGAGTCCCCAGGTGCAGAAAGCGGCGAAGAGCTTTTAAATGCCCTAACTAGCTGAAAATAGGTTGCGGGTGGGGACAGGACACGGCAAACCGTGGGCTAAGGAGCATGGCCGGGTAAGGATACCGCTAGCAAAAGCCCCGGACGGAAGACTTACCGGAGGAGTAGGAGATGAGGGAGATAAGGGAGAGGGTAAGGACGCACATTAGAGGGCGCACCCCAAGGACATTACTTCCATTATCGTCAAGTTTGATACGTTTTGTTATCGCCCTGGTTGCAGTGCTGTGGATCGGTCAGGTAGCACATGCGCAGAGCGAGCGCGCCTCTAAAGTAGTTGCAGCACCGTACTCGGTAGAGGGATCGGTGTCTTTTCGGCGGTCCGGAGAGATGGATTGGAAAGAGGTGCGGCTCGGAACGAGTTTTCGAGTCGGCGACACAGTGCGCACCGGCGCAGATGGTGCAGTAGCGTTTAAATTCGTTGATGGAACTCTGGTGCGGCTAGGCCGCCTATCGGCTATAACATTTAGCGATGTGCGCCCCACAGGTGTTCCGATTATTAAACAGTCAGAGGGCCGGTCATTTTTCTTCTCTCGTGGCGCTAAAAACGAACCTGAGATCAAAACACCGACAGTCAATGCTGCGATCTACGGAACTGAGCTGGTGGTCGATGTCACCAAAAATGAGACAACTATCGATGTACTTCACGGAGCGGTGAAGGCCTCAAATGAGACAGGTTCACTTAATCTAGCAATCGGAGAGCGAGTACGGGCACGCAAGGGTGCCCCACTTGAGCGGTCCGTTCTCGTGCGTCCAGCTGATGCAGTACAGTGGATGATCCGCTTTCCATTTATTGTAGCTCCCGAAGATTTACTGGCAAATAATGATTCAGAGTGTCAGCGTGAGTGTCGAGCAGCAACTGAGCGCATCATCGAGCGCACGCGGTCGAATCAGACGATGCTGGCGAGTGTTGGTAAAGAGACGCCAGCATTTCGAGATAGCGCGCGCGGTAAGATTTTGCAGGCAATCGCTCTGTGGCGAGTAGGAGACGCCGCAGCAGCGCGAGCAGTGCTCGATACGCTTCCGACAGCGGGGCTAGCGGCTCATTCGTCAGCATTACACCAGGTTTTACGCGGTTATGATGCTATTGTTTCGGGTAGAACCAGCGATGCCGTAAAGCGCTGTGAATCTTTAACTAGTAGCGGTGTAAAGCTACTTAATGCTGGGCTCCTCTGCTCATATGTAGCCCAGGCATCGGGCGATCCAGAAAAAGCCCTTGAAACGATTCAGAGTGTTGGCAAGGAGTATTCAGCCGTTCCTGAGCTAATGGATCGAGAAGCAGAGTTGTTGCTTTCTAATGATAATCCCAAGCAAGCCAAAAAAGTTTTGGCCAAGCGTAATGAAACTTTCGGAGCCACCGCGACAAGTGCCACACTCGCTGGATTCGCAGCGCTTGAACGTAAGGAGTACGAGGATGCAGCGGCTCACTTTGACTCGGCGGTGCGCATGGATAGTGCAGAATCCCTGCCCTATCTCGGTCAGGCGCTGCTAAAAGCCAAGGATCGCGACTACGCAGGGGCAAAAACTCTCCTTTCGCAGGCGATACAGCTTGATCCAAGTAGTGCAGTATACCGCTCGTATCTCGGAAAACTATTCTTTGAGGATGAGAACACTCCTAAGTCGCTAGAGGAGTTTGAAGCAGCAATCGCCCTCGATCCAAACGACCCATCACCATACCTATATAGGTCGTACGCTAGAGTGGCCGATAACGACCCGATCAGGGCGCTAGAAGATGTTGAACGTTCGATCGATCTAAACGATGGACGCGCAGTATACCGCTCAAGCTTACTGCTCGACCGCGACACCGCGGTTCGGAGTGCCGGGCTGTCACGAGTATTTACCGAGCTGGGATTCGGCGACGCTGCCCGCATAGAGGCGATTAAGTCACTGAGTGAAGATTATGGTAATTTCTCAGCGCATCGATTGCTCGGTGATTCGTACTCGTCGATCTTGGATGCCGAGGCGAACCTATCAGAGCGGCGTATAGCGGACCTAATGGCGCCGCTTAGCTTTAATCTCTTCAACAGCATCGGCGAGCAGCCTTCTTTTGGCGATTACAACGCCATGTTCGATAAGAAAGAAACCCGCCAAGGTGCGCGTCTTGAGTGGAACAGCAATCGAGACCAGATAGGCGGAGAGTTTGTCGCTTCTGGTAAGGGAGAGGATTGGGGATATCTCGCCAGTTATCAGCCGTATTACATGTCAGGATCGCATCACAGAGCCTTTTCAGGAGCCAACACATTTCGCGGCGCCCTGCAGTACGAGCCTACAGTGGATGATCGCTTCATACTCGACGGTACCTTTACGATGACCGATGTGGAGGGAAATAGAAACGAAGAGTACTCCGAAGATGTGCATATCGGGACGCTCAGGTTGGGTTACAATAAGCGACTAGCACCATCGTGGCGCTGGTTGACTCAGGCGGAGATCGGTCGAGATCGCGATCTGCTCTCGTTTGCGACTAGTCGAGAGGTGCAAGCGAGTGTGGCAGGAGAGGATCAAACAGTACCGACAGCGATCGATCTCCTGGAAGCGACTCGTAATCGAATCCAGCGCAATGGCGTCTCGTCTCAGCTCCTGTATCAATCCAAGTATCTCGATTCAGTTGCAGGAGTAGAGGCGCTGTATGTTGATACCAGTAGGCGAGAAAACTCTACGGTGTTGGGCTTCTCAGATGATCCGAGTATCCCTTTGGAGGGAGATCTTCGTAGTAGTAGCGCCGGATCGCTCACCACCGGCCAGGCGTATGAATACCTCTCGCTAAAGATCCCGCGAAAGGCCAACCTGACACTGGGTGTTGCAGCTACCTCGGTGCAGCAAGACCTGACGGAGGTGCCACCATTTAAGAATGGAGAGAATCTTGAGACAGCTATAACTCCAAAGGTGGGGCTAGTACTTACTCCGACTAAGTGGCTAACCACCCGGGCAGCGTACTTTGAGTCACTCAGCAGAAAGCCTGTTTTAGAGGATCTAACAAGCCTTGAACCAACGTTAGTCGGAGGTATTAATCAGCGCTTTAACGATCTCTCAGGAGCCTACAGCAGGAATCTAGGGGTTGGAGTTGATGTTAAGGATTCTAACACCTTCTATGCAGGAGCTCAGTATACACACCGAAATATTCGGGAGTCTTTCGGTAATGTAAGTGACCTCACTGAGTTTGACGGAGGCTCGATAGCCTCGCTTGAGCCGGTATCGAAGGGCTTCTTTGATACCCATGCAGAATCAGACATCGTCCGTGGATACATCTCAACGGTGCTTTCACCGCAGTCAGTGTTTACAAGCGAGACCCTAAATCAGTGGTATCACGATACCGGGGCAAGCTCTGACTTTGATGTAAATACTCAGCGGCATCGATTTGGATACAAACACTTCTTAGGCAAGCACCTATCGCTTGGAGTTCAAGCAACCTATCGCGATCAGAGTGCAGCGTACATCGATGATCCCAAGGGTTTCTGGCTGTTTGATGCTGGGGTGTCTTACCGATTCTCAGAGCAGCGCGGCAGAGTCTTTGCGCGAATTGATAATATCCTTGATAGGGATTTCACCTACGATCAGAGCGTAGGGCTGGAAAGCCCGCTACTAGAGGGGCGCTCATTTGTGGTGGGGGTTGCTTATAATTTTTGGTAGTGCAGGGAGAGATCTCCACGGTCGGTCATAATCCGATCTACACCGCGCAGACGAAAGTAGTGATGTGTTGATGGTTGATCGAGATCTGATCCGGCAATATTGATTGCGACGCGCACTCCCCGCGCATGCGCCAAACGTACAGCGTCAGAGGTTATCCAACGCTCAAGCTCTACAGCCTCGATGCGGTGGTTAAGGGCACTCTCAAGCTGCTTTTGCGAGAGGCACCGAGCGAGGATGCGCGCTTTAGGAAAATGAGAGAGTACCAATCCGATGCGCTCAGGAGTTCGTAGCTGTAGAAGCACGCGATGTAGTAATCCCTGTGCGCGAACAAGCTCAAGCACCTCCAGAGCAAGGGTATCAGACTCGCCCTTCAGATCAATCTGAAGAGTGCCATTAGCGTTGTGACTTTGGGCCATGAGGCTAAGGGCGTCAGCTAGCGTGGGCACCGTAGCGCTGCCGTCAGGATCAAGTGTCACAGATGATCGCTTTGGGCTAGGGATCTGAGCGATAGGAATGCCTCGGAGACAGGCAGGAGCTTGCGAATTCGAACGAGAGAAGCTCCCGTCATGAAAAAGAAATAGCGCTCCATCGTTTGAGCGCCGCACATCGACCTCAAGAAAGCCAACACCAGCTGCCAGCGACTGGCGCAGAGCGGGTAGCGAGTTATCGGGCAGAGCCCCTCGGCTTATGTTTCCACGGTGGGCTATATAAGAAGACTCCAGTGCAGGCTGTTGCTCAAGTGGGCCTAGGTCAGAGAGTGACGGATAGAGAGAGCAGCCAGTAATAGCGAATAACGTTACGAGAATAAAAAGTAGCCTGCTCGATAACGCAACTACAGACTGCTCTGCCGAGCCAGTACTAGATGCGCTTCGATTACAGGGAGCTGCGGGTCCAGGCGGTTGATAGGGCATCGGCATACTCATTCCACAACCATCCGTTGTGTGCTTTAATCCAACGTAATCTGATCTTAGGTTTACTTAAATGCAACGAGTATAGCTCCTGGACTAGCTCAAGATTAGCTATCGGCCCCGTGCTACGCTTCCAGCCGCGTTTCTCCCAGTTCGGAGCCCACTCATTGATCGTTTTAACGCACAACTCGCTATCTGAGTGCACCTCGATATCGGAATCGTCTGGAAGTGAGGAGAACGCACGTATGAGAGCAGTTAGCTCCATGCGATTGTTAGTGGTTTGTGGTGCATGGCCGTGATCTTGGCGAATAATCTGACCATCGATCACATACACATACCCCCACCCTCCTGGTCCTGGATTGGGCTGACACCCACCGTCGGTAAACACTCCAGTTTGCGGGCCAGCAGAGAAAGAGTTGAGTACCTCTTGTAGGGTCATAGTTGATTCTTTTGTTGGCGCTACTCGATCTTCTTGCGCAGGCGCTCCATCAGCCCTGAGAATTTGTCCTTTCTGATAATACCAGAGAACTCATTGCGATAGTTAGCGACCAGGCCGATGTTCTCGATTACCACATCGTAAACCTGCCAGCTGTTGTTTGAGTTCATCAATTTATAATCGATCGGGAAGGTATCACCCTTGCTGATAACAACGGTTTTCACAACCGCACGCGGCAGCTCCACCTGCTCGCTCTCAACTTTAACCATCCCGGGCTTTACCGTTTCGATCTTCGATAGGTAGGTGCGCGCCAGAAGCTCTGAGAACACGGTAGTGAATTCAGCCTGTTCGCCGGCTGATAGGTCGTTCCAGTTGGCGCCAAGAGAGCGCTTGGACATCTCTGCGAAGTTAAATTTAGGATTAATCAGCTCTCGGAGCTTTTGACGACGTACGGTCTTACCGTCGTCACCTGGATGCGCCGAGGCGATCTGGATGATGTCATCGATCGTCTTACTCATCTCAGCCTTTGGAGATGCATGTGCAGAGTGGGCGCAAAGGCAGGTGGTTGCGATCAGTAAAGCTACAAATGATGAAAAGCGAACTAGCATGGGGCCTCTCTTAAAAATATCTTTCTATATCTCTTTCTTGCTTATCTCTCTATTTTTCCGTCTTCTTATCCTTTGAGCTTTCCTCGTTGTCGGCTTTCGTAGCGGCATCATCACCCTTATCGCCTTCCTCGTCTTTATCCCCGGTGAGGCTGTGTACCACCTTGCCGATTACATCTTCGATGTCGATAACTGATTCGGTCTCGAGCATCGTTCCACCCTCGGGAATGTATTCGTCAGAGGCGCCGCGCGATATCTTTACATACCGATCTCCGATAATGCCCTTAGTGCGGATTGAGGCGATATCGTCGTCCTTAATCTTTACAGCCCGGGTAAGCTTGAGCGAGACCTTTGCAACAGGGTCTTTAAGCACTATATCTGAAACCACACCGATCGGGACACCCGCTATCTCAACCGAGGCGCCATACTTTAATCCTGATATATTATCGAACTCGGCATAGATGGTGTAGTTGTTACCTTCTCCAAACTCCAGGCCTGCTAGCCCCACAGCAAGGTATGCGGCGGCAGCAACTCCGGCAGCAGCAAAGATGCCGACAAACAGCTCAAGCGAGAAGGTTCTGCGGGGCACGGTTAGCTGCGTTGTTGTCTCTGGCTTATTGAATTTTGATTGGTCCATCCGTTCTCCCATTAAGAAACTGTTGTACGGCGGGGTTGGTTGATGCGATCAGCTCCGCGGGAGTCCCCTCGATAATAATCTCTCCGCCAAGGATCATAGCAACTCGGTCCGAGACCTGAAAGACCTCGGGCAATTCGTGGCTAATAACAAGACCGGTAAACCCCCACTGATTCTTGCACGCATTAATTAGGTCGTACACCTCTTGACCATCCAGCGGATCGAGACCCGTATTAGGCTCATCGACGAGCAACACTTTTGGTTGTGTAATGAGCGCACGGGCCATGCCGACACGCTTACGAATTCCGATGGACACCTGCTCAGGATAATTTCTTAGGTACGGGACTAAACTGAGAGCATCGGCCATATCAAGAACCTGCTTATGAGCACGCGAAGCGCGGAGTCGCAGCCGCTCGCGCAGCGAAAAAGCTATGTTCTCGTAAATGGTGAGCGAGTCAAAGAGCGCAGCGGATTGAAATAGAACCCCCAGAGATTGGCGAATCTCATTCTTGGCGCGCTCACTGCGCGCGGATGTGATGTTATCACCACCGATATATATATCGCCACGATCAGGGGACATGATTCCCATAATCAGCTTCAGTAGCACCGACTTCCCTACCCCACTTGGGCCAACGATAGCCGTGGTTTTTCCCGGCTCGATGTCGATTGAAACGCCACTTAGCACCACCTGCGGCCCAAAGCGTTTATACACGTTGCGTACTGAGATCATCGCTTCTGCGTTCGCCTTACTTCATGAATACACGGGTGAGTACGCTAGTGAGAAAGTAGTCGACTATTAGCACCGCGACCGATGCTGTTACTACTGACTGAGTCGTTGCTTTATTGACCCCCTGTGCGCCGAAGCCGCAAGTGTAGCCCTTGTAACAGCTCACCCAACCAAAGATCAGGCCAAACACGGTGGCTTTGATAAATCCAGAGTATACATCCACTAGCCCCACCGCAGATTCAATCTGTGACATGAACGTTCCAGCGCTCAATCCTAGTAGCCCTACGGCGACGATATAGCCACCAAAAATCCCGATTACGTTAAACATTCCACACAGCAGTGGCATCGCAATAACCCCGGCTACCAAGCGCGGTGCCATCAGGTACTTAATCGGATCGACCGCCATAGACCGCAGCGCATCAATCTGCTCAGTAATACGCATTATTCCGATTTCAGCAGTAACTGCCGACCCAGCGCGGCCGATCACCATAAGAGCAGTAAGAACTGGCCCTAATTCGCGGATCAAGCTGAGAGCCACGGCAGGTCCGGTGTAAGCTGTGGCACCGAATTTAGACAGTGTGTACTCACCCTGTACTGCCAAAACAGCCCCAGTAAATAGGCCAATTAGCCCGATCACGAGTGAGGAGTTTACCCCTATCTGTAACATCTGCTGGAGGTAGAGGTAGGGGCGGTGAGGTGGTCGGATCACGGCAGACACAGTGCGCGCGAGGAACATCCAGGCACGCCCCCAGCGCTCGGTTGTATCGATGATAAAGGAGCCAAAGGTCTCAGTGGCGGTCAGGATGTTCATGAGGGGGCAGATGTTACGATGAATGTTACTTAAAGCCTAAACCGATTACGTAGAACTCATTGGATGTGTTTCGCGTGGAGTCTAGTTCGGAGCGCACGAGCTTATTAAACATGGGGCGCGCCGATTTGACAAACTTTTCCACTTCGTTGCCCTTAAACACTTTGACGACGAAGTTGCCCCCCTGCTTCAAAAATTCTTGAGCCGCCCAGAGCGCTAGTTCGGCGCAGGCAACAATTCCAGCCTGGTCGGCCTCCCGTATCCCGGTAAGCTTAGGCGACATATCGGAGATAACACAATCGAATCGAGGAGTGGAGGGAGGCAGAAGCTCGCCAAGGTCACGAGCATCACCGGTTATTAGGTGGCATCTTGGGTCGTCGATAGGGTCAACGGCCACCAGGTCGATTCCCCACACCGCCCCTGCTGGCCCAACGTACTCCAAGGCGACCTGACACCAGCCCCCCGGCCAGGCCCCGACATCAAGTACAGAGTCACCATTTTGTATAATCTTATAAGCTGCTTGAATCTCTTTTAGCTTGTAAGCAGCACGCGAACGGTAACCGGCTTCTTTCGCCTTTTGGTAGAGGTGATCTTTTCGATTGTACTTGCTCGACACACGCAGGAGGTTACCAGGATCGGTGAAAAAACGCCCCATAACAAACCCTGTTCCTAGATTTTTTTTCGGCCAACGCGTTGAATCAACGTGAAGTGCGCAACTTTTGGTGTTAGTTTTTCGATTAGATATAGAAAAAGACTTGAAGCGGCGCTTTGTGCGATATAGAAAAAGAATAGAAGAGCGATCTGGGATAGCCGTTTTTGCCATCCGGTAAGTTCCCAGAGGCTCTTAACTATGTTTTTCATCGCAAGAGGGGCTAAGGCAGGTTTATGGATATGTTTACTAGTGTGACAGATAGCGGAATCGTAATGTCGGGGTTGAGCTTTATCGGGATAGATTTTATCTGCGCGGCGCTTACACTGGCCTATATTGCTCGACTTGTGTTTGGCATGGCGGTTGTTTCCAATGTGGTGGCGGCGTCTTGCTGCGTTGCCAAGGTATCGCTGCAAGGGCAGCAGGTTGCCCGTCGGGTGCGTTAAGCTTAGGGAGTGCTTTATAGTTTGGAAGAGCTGAGAAAAAGCCTCCAATCGAAGCGAGCAGGTGACACTCTCAAGGAGCGCGTACTTCGATGCATTAATGTTGCACCCAGTAACTGGGCTTTAGCATGCGTTCATGTGGAGCGCTTTGCTTATTAGTGGTATACTCGGGCGATGTTTGGCGAACAGGACGATCTATTTGGCTCCGGCTTAGAAGCCCAGGGCGACTCTCTCTCTTCACAACCGGAGCTGCTTAAAGGGCTTAATCCCCCACAGCAGGAAGCGGTGCTCCATGTCGATGGGCCGATCCTGGTACTTGCAGGGGCAGGTAGTGGTAAAACGCGCGTACTTACGCACCGTGTAGCAAACCTGGTGCTTAATCACAGCATCTGGCCCAGCCGTATCCTTGCCGTTACTTTTACCAACAAAGCAGCCGGAGAGATGCGTCATCGGCTCTTTTCATTGCTTGGTCAGCGCGCCGAGCAGATCTGGATATCAACATTTCACTCAGCAGGTTTAAGGATTCTGCGACACAACGCGCAGCGCTTAGGGTACACTAAGCAGTTTGTCGTCTATGACGATCAGGACACCAAAGGAGTGCTCAAGCAGGTAATGAAAGACCTCTCGATCAACGAAGAGCGCAACCCTGTCGACTCATTCGCCCGAGCGATCGATCGTTTTAAGAACAACTACATCCTCCCGGCAGAGGCGGCTAAGCGGGCGGCGAGCATAGAAAGCGATCTGCAAGCGCAGGTATACGATCGTTACCAAAAACAGCTTTTGCAGGCCGACGCTATGGACTTTGGAGATCTCCTGGTGAATGCCGTACGTATTCTAAGAGAATTCCCCGAGGTGCTAGACTACTATCGCCACGCGCTACACTACCTGTTGGTCGATGAGTTTCAAGATACAAATAAGGTGCAGTACATGTTTATCAGGCTCTTGGCCGAGCCACGCAGGAACCTCTTTGTGGTTGGAGATGACGACCAGTCGATCTACGGTTTTCGCGGGGCGACGATCAGTAACATCCTTGAGTTTGAAAAGGATTATGCCGGCACTAAAGTTATTAAGCTTGAGCAGAACTATCGATCAACAGCTACGATCTTAAACGCAGCTCACGCGGTGATCGAGAAGAACAAAGCGCGTAAGGCCAAGAAGCTCTGGACCTCTGGTGATGCAGGAGATCAGATACGAACGTTCATAGGCTACGATGAGAACATGGAAGCGGAGTTTATCGCATCTGAGCTGCGGCGCTTAAACTCTCAAGGGACACCATATAGCCAGATGGCGCTGCTCTATAGAACAAATGCCCAAACTCGAGCACTAGAAGAAGCGCTGGTCAGAGCTAAGATACCTTACCGTATCTTTGGTGGCTTAAAGTTCTTCGATCGCAAGGAGATCAAAGATATCTTAGCCTACCTTCGTTTGCTGGTTAATCCGGCCGATAATCAGGCGTTTCAACGGATCGTTAATACGCCACCACGGGGAATAGGAGCGCAGGCTTTACAGAGCGTTATCGAAGAAGCCCAGCAGCGCAGCGTGCCACTACTGGCAGCGGCGGTGGAGATCGCGGCGAGCCACAAAGGAGTTCGTGGATTTGTAGAGCTGATGGCAGACCTGACTAACGATCTCCGCACCGCATCGCTCGGCGATCTAATCGGTCGAATTGTACAGAAGAGCGAGTACGGGCCCAAGCTAGCAGCGATGAAGGACCCGACAGCGCTTTCGCGGATCGAGAACTTGCAGGAGCTTGAAGCGCTTGGCCGTACCATGGAGCGAAGCGGAGAAACTCCAGAAACGATAGTGAAGGATTTTCTAGATCGGATATCGCTTACCTCAGGTGCCGATATGGCGGTAAATGAGTCAGGAGCCGAGCAGGCAAATGGGCAGACAGCAGAGAAGCCAGAGACCGTTTCACTTATGACCCTGCACCTGGCTAAAGGGCTTGAGTTCCCGGTGGTCTTTCTTGCAGGGCTTGAAGAGGGGCTCTTGCCGCATTACCGCTCGCTTGATGATCCTCCAGGGCTCGAAGAGGAGCGTAGACTGTGTTACGTCGGAATCACTAGGGCGATGAAGGTATTATACCTTACCCGAGCCTACTACCGCGGAATGTTTACCGCCGGAGGCGCAGGAGGGGGAGGTGCACGGATCGTTAGCCGATTTGCCAAAGATATCGAGCCAAATTCAATGACAGCGGTGGGCACAGAGCGCTCTCAAGGAGCAACGTTTATCGGTGGATATCCGCGATTTTCGTTTGATGATGATGATGATGATGGTGGTGACCAGATTTCGGGAGATGATGGTGATTACCAGGGCGGGTCACGCTGGGGGCGATCGCGCAAGGGTTATGCAAGTGCTTCACGACGGGTACCGCCGCCGGAGCCGCGCAGAGCAATCTCGCTCGATACGATCAGATCCATGCTCGCTCCAGCAGATGCAATGCAGAAGCAGCCAGAGACGCCCAAGGAGTATTTCGACAAACCTCCCGCAGCTCTTGAGCAGCTGTCTACAGGGGTTCGAGTGATCCATCCTACTTTTGGCGCGGGGGCCGTTGTTTCAATAAGTGGCAGCTCGACATCGGCGATGGTGACAGTTCGGTTTGATTCGTTTGAAGAGCCGAAAAAAGTCGTCTTCCGTTTCGCAAAGCTAGTGCTAGCGTGAACGGAAACGATTTTGATCGAAGCTTGCGCGCAGCAGTTTTGAGCGTGACATGGTTACGATGCATCGGGTGCGCGAGTGTTTGCAAGCTCCACTCCACCCCCTAAAACGGGCCCCGCGGGCGGCAGTAGCAATCAGAGTAATCCTAGTAGCTTTGGCGAGCGTTGCAGAGCAAAGCTTGCCGCAATTGATCTCTGCATTTCTGCTCCGTATTACTCCGCGACCAGCCTTCTGGATGGTAAGAGAGAAAGACTGCTGCGGAGGATCGGTTCCGAGACTAAAACGCCATAGGGCGTTGTACTTAGGCGACGATTGCTGCCCAATCTCTTCAAGCGCTCCCCACGAGCCGTACACTGAGTAGCTACCGATATCGTTAAAGTGCATGAAGAGCCCGCCGCCTCTAGCGCGCCATTGATTCAGGTAGGAAGTGTAAAGTGTTTGCATGCGATCGTCCCTATTGGCGCTAGTAAAGAGATCTGTGATGGCGCTGTTATTTGCAGCGCTACCAACCCCTACTAGGTGCTGGCCACCCTCATAGGCCAATAATTCCACGCTGTGTTGCTTGGCAACATTGGAGTTATCGCTAATCCACTCAGCACTCTGTGCGAGTGCGCCTCCTGCGGGGCCCCCAGCTAAGACAGAGCCGCTTGCAAGCTCGCTGAAGAGGTTTTGTAGCCCCCTATCAGCTTGACGACTCCATGCGCTAACGCTCTGCACGAAGTTTTCTCCTCCGATGTAATCACCAAAGTACGGGGCGATAGCCAGTGCTTTTACTCCATGCGAAACACAAGGGGCTTGGTCCCAGAGAGGACAGGTTAGCGCCTCGCTAGCTGTCCAGCTATTAGCAGCCTGCGAAGCGATAACGCAGATGACTCTACCGGGTGTATCGGAAAATACCGAGCGCCAGATATCACACACCTCTGCTGCCCGACGGCCGTAGAAGTTAATGCGTTTTGTGAATCCGCTGGCCGCTGCATTTGGCCAAGCAGCCTCGCCTTGAGCCTGGACCCAAGAGCCTTGAGAGAATACGTCATTCCAGACTTCGTTCGAGTACTCTACATACACCGCTAAGCCTGCGCTAAGGCCGCTCTTGGTAGCTTGGGCAAAGGATTGAATGAAGAGATCGTCAGCCTGGTGCGGCATAGTAAACCAGGGGGAGGCATTGGTAGTGTTAGCAAGCTCGACCATTACCTCAACGGGTACCCCTTTAGCGCTTGAGTAGCGTGCATTGCTACGAGTGGATCGAGCGCTCCAAGATTTTGCGGTCGAGTTATTGGTCTGCATCCAATCCATAAATCGTAGTGCCCGGTAGGGACGCAGCCGATCGAGAAACTGAGACGAAAAGGTATCTGATTTAGCAACAGACTCATCGCGTTCGGCGATTAGTCGAATATTGCGAATATAGTTCCCTGAGTTGTTCGGATCGGTAGTAGAAATACGAAGGAGAACGCCGCCATTTGCCGGGTCAATAGAGAGAACATCCCTACCCGCTCGAGAACGAGCTGTATCTTGGCGTGCGCCAAGGCCGTACTCGATCGTCCCAGCTCCATCATACAGCACCAGGTACGTGCCCCGAGGAAACTGTGCGGGGATATCCCAAAAAGTTGCAACGCTGGTAAAGATCGGTGTCGCAGCGCGGCTTGGGAGCGTTCGCACCCAACCGTCAGGATCGAGGTCAATTAGTGAAGACTCTCCGGTGTCCCATGAATTACTAGTAGAGCAACCTGGATCGGCCCCCACTTCGCACTGCGTAAACCACTCACGCGATGAGAGAAAGAGATTTACAAACGGAAGCTGCGGTGAGTAGTCAGTGACAGGTGAGAGATTTGTTCCCAAGGCAGCAGTGGTGCTTTGGGCAAAAGAGCCGCTTGATTTTAAAATGCCCGTGAGAAGTAAAGCGCCCAGGACAACTCGGGCTATTATCGGCGTGTTAGCTGTAAGAATACGGGAGACTGAAGAACTTAAGTTTTTAGTCATTCAGTTAGTTTTGATAAACCCAGCCACACTTATTTTTTAAAAAATAAATGAGAATAGCTCGGGGAGTGTCATCTTGGCCCCAGTGAAGATCCTCAGCTTGTCTTAGTTGCGACGTAAAAGACAACAATTGATTATACGCCGAGCGTGTGAAATTTCAAAGTCATAAGCGACTCCAGCTCTCAAGAAAGGCTTTTTGCCACTACGAAGATACCTTGGAGGAATTTTTCTTTTGCTCCAACGCACAAAGTGTTGGTTTCTAACCTCTTAGCTATATTTGAGATCAGTTCTAGGCTAATCTCTTCGCCGTCATGCCGATCTCTCGCTTTGCATACCTTCTGGTGCTTGCTGCCGCCAGCTGGCTCTTTCTCTGGAACCTTGGAGCTAACTCCATCTCGCTTAGGTCAGACGAGGTTATCTATGTGCGTGCAACACAAGCGGTTTTGCACAACGGAGATATCTTTCCACTGATGCACGGGGGGGTGCCCATGTACGAGAAGCCACCGCTAAAGCTGTGGCTTGGGTCGTTGGCCCCGTTAATGCTGGGGGAGAGTAACCTCTCGTTTCGTCTACTTGATGGGGTGTTAGGGGTGTTAGCGGTGATACTTACGGTAAGTGTCATGAGGGCGATCTCAGGCTCCATGTGGCTTGGAATGCTATCCGGGGTGTTGTTGTTCGGGATGCCTGAGCTTGTAATCTCTCACCACGGATTTCGTCGCGCAGTGCTTGATGGATTGCTGACGGTGGTCACATTACTGGCCGGGTATGAAACGTGGCGCATAGTAGTGTCTCGAAATTCCGCAGTATCGGAGAAAATCATCGTCCGTCATTACATCACAGTAGGCGCGCTGTGTAGTGTGGCAGTGTTGACCAAAAGCGTTGCCGGTTTTGTCCCGGCAGCGTGTGCGCTTGCTACGTTATTAGAACCGACTTCGAAAAAATCTTCTGCTCCGGTTGACGAGATGCGGGCTGTGGCTTCGTCACCCGCTCCAGTTATTCCGCCGCCAGCCGCAGTTGGATCTGTAAGGGGCACGGCAGGCAATCGAGCATGGCTGTGGATCGTTTCGATTCCTCTTGCGACGTTGCTTGTGTACTGTGGTGCACTATGGTTTGTCGCGGGTGCGAAAGCTCTCAAGGTGTTTATAGGCGTTGAGATACTGACACGGACATTTTCTGGCTTTGAAGGCCACAATACGGGCCAAAACTGGTTTTACCTATGGAGCCTCTTTAGTCGCGGAGCAGCCGTTCCCCGGCTACTGCTGTATGTTGGAGTGCTAGGAGCTTTTGTGAGCTTTCACAAGGAGCAGAGCGTACGCTTTTTACTTGTCTGGGCTGGGCTACCGGTAATTCTTTATTCTTTGGCGGCCTCAAAGGTGCCGTGGTACCTTAACCCGTTTCTCCCTTTTATCGGTATGCTAGCGGTGGCAGGGACTGCTCAGATTGTGACGCGAGCAGCGCAGAAATGGGGTAAAGTTGTGGCAGGCGCTATAGCGCTGTTGGTTGCTCTAGCAGCAGTGCCAGCCTACTCAAGAGCGGTAGTGCGGCACGTCAAGGTTGTGAACTCAAGCACCGAGCGACTTGAGATCGATAAGGTTGTGGAGTCGCTGAAAAAAGACTATTCGCGTTTTGCTATCATTGACGATGCCCTCTCTGGGTGGACCAATCCTAGAAAGGGACGGTTCAATGTCGAGGGAATATACCGTGAGATGTTAAAGCCAGGACTTCGATCGGTTAAAGAAGTAAGGGAGTTTGCTCCGCTGCCTGGGGAGGTAGTGTTAATTAAGGAGGAGTCGCTAAATCAGATTCCTCCGGGGTGGCGAGCAATTGCTAAGATCGCCCCATTTGCCAGCCGTGGCTGGACGGTGGTGGCGGTGGTTTATTAGGGCTGCGCTGTCGATGAAAACTTCCCCTTAGAGTCGGTTTAGAGTAACGCCAAGCGAGGACTGCACAATGCCGATATTTTATCTTATGCCCTTTGCCATCTTATCTCTTGTGGCTTTTTCTATATGTATTGTGTTCTCTCGTCTCCGACCCTATGCATTTGCAGCACTGATTTCGCCGATAGTATTTGCGGTGTGCTCAATCATCGGCATACTGTTGTTTGGTATACTAGTGGTGTCTCCACTCCGCACCGTACTTCCTGTGATAATTGCTCAAGTGGCTATGAGTCTTGTCTATCTGGCCTCAGGCGTAGGCGGAGCTTGGGCTTTTTTAAGAGTAATACGATTTATCATGCATCGTATCCGTGAGGTTAGTGCTTTACAGCCCAATAACCCCCAACAGGATAGGTTGCAGTGAGGTAGTAGATAAACATCCATAGACAACGGGGCCGTCACAGCCATGACAAAGGTTAGTTCTCCGGGAGATTTATCGGCGGCCAACCAGGAGGTCGGAAACTGGATCTGCGTGGCACGATCGCCAGGTGTGTGACATAATAGCGGCACTATGGAAAAGATATACTGCGTTATCCTCGCGGCTGGGCTTGGGAAGCGGCTAGGCGGCGATTCCCCGAAAGCTATTGCAGCAACTCGACAGGGAGCGCTGCTCGATCTGGTTCTCTCTGGGCTCTCGATTTTAAAGCCCGCAAAGACGGTGATTGTAGTAGGCCATAAGCGAGAGCTTGTCGAGCAGCATGTCGGTCTAAGCGCGGCAGCTCAAGGCCTAGAGATCGAGTTTGCCTATCAAGATAAGCAGCTCGGAACAGGCCATGCGGTGCGGTGTGCCCTGCCGCACCTTGAGGGATGTCAAGGCACGGTAGTTATCTCATACGCCGACCACCCGCTTTTTACTCAGGAAACCCTAGCGCACTTCGTTAAATACCACGTTTTTAAGAAGTCAACGCTCAGTATGATTACCTTTAAGGCACCACCGCCAAACGGCTATGGGCGCATCATCCGCAATGCCGCCGGTTCCGTAACGCGCATCACAGAGGCTAAAGATTGTAATCCAGAGGAGCTGCTAATTGATAACGTAAACTCTGGAGTCTATGCGGTGGACTCGGCTTTTCTAAAACCAGCGGTGGAGGCGCTCACTACCGATAACGCACAGGGGGAATACTACTTAACTGATATCGTTGCCAAAGCAGCTAACGAGGGGCAGACGGTCTCGGCTTTCCTCCTAGGAGATGCGCGCGAGGCTGCGGGGGTCAATAATCAAGCGGACCTGCATTTTGTTAATTCAGTGCTAGCAGAGCGACAGATTGCGGCACTACAGGCAGCAGGGGTGCACTTTGTTCACCCACAGTCGGTGACCATAGATGCAGGCGTGCAGATAGAGCCAGGTGCGATTATTGGGCCAAACGTGCAGCTTCGCGGTGCCACAAAGATCGCCTGCGGTGCAGTGATCGAGGGCACGGCGCTGCTGATCGATACTCAGGTTAACGCCAATGCAGAGATACGACTTGGTTCTCGTGTTGAAGGCGCCGTGATCGGAGAATCAGCAACAGTTGGACCATGCGCGCATGTCCGGCCGGGAACGACGCTTGGGAAGCATGTGCGGATCGGCAACTTTGTAGAGGTAAAAAACGCAAAGCTAGCTGATGGAGCAAAGGCATCGCATCTAACCTATCTTGGAGACTGTTCTGTCGGTGCGGATTCGAATATCGGAGCTGGCACTATTACGTGCAACTACGATGGGTATAAAAAATCTCAAACAACTATCGGCAGCGGAGTTTTCGTTGGTAGCAATTCGTGTCTAGTAGCGCCGGTTGAGATCGGTGACGGATCGCTTGTAGCCGCGGGCTCAGTTGTTACACAGGATGTTCCTAAAGATGCGTTGGCGCTCGGCCGTGCGCCCCAGGTTAATAAGGAGGGCTGGGCTAAGAGGCGCCGAGAGGCGCTGACAAACCGGGGCAAGGAGTGAGTGTGGTAATGCGATATGGCGCGCGCTGCTTAGAGAGGGTGTGGTTGGCGCTTGGCGAAACGATCTCCGTAGATATCCGTTCACTTGCGTTTGCCCGAATAGTGTTAGGTGCGCTGCTAGCTATTACCTTTGTTAATTTTGCGCTCTATGCTCCGCAATTAATGAGCGACTCCGGTGTGTTTCCGCGCGAGATGTCGCTTGAGGTCACTCGTTGGCGTGAGTTCTCGTTTTTGCTGGCAAATGGCTCAGCGGAATTTCAGCGGCTGGTGCTGATTGGATCGAGTATCTTTGCCTTTCTGTTTGCCTGTAACATCATTCCTCGAACATCATTGTTTGTATGCTGGGTGATGTTTTACTCGGTAACATTTCGCTCTACTGAGTACAATTTTGGGCTCTGCCCCGCTATGCTTGGAGTGCTTTTCTGGGGGCTATTTGCGCCGTGGCACAGGGCTCCGAGCTGGCCAATTATCTCCATGCGCGATAGGTCGGCAGCTGATATACGGGTGCGGAGCTGGGCGCTAGTTGGGATGTTTCTGACCTGTGCGGCGGTAAGTTACGGAGCGGGTCTAGCAAAGTTTAAAAACTTTGGCGCTTGGTTTGTGAACTATCAGGCTCTGGAACTGGACCTGGTGTACTACACAAACGTCAATCCGATTACCCGTGTCCTAGGTTCAATTCCTTATTTTTTTCAGTTAGCCAGTCCACTTGTTGTGCTTGTTGAGTTGGGAGCGCCACTTTTACTGCTGATCCCAGTGTACAGGTCGGCGCTGGTGACGCTAGCGCTTACAATGGCTACTGTGGTGTATGTGGGTATAGCGCTTTCGATTCACGTAGGTATATTCCCGCTGATTCCCCTGGTTGGTTTCTATCTCTTAATACGGGGAGGGTTTTGGGAGTGGTGCGCGCGGCGAACTTCACTGCGCGGGTTGTCTTACCTAGCTCGCTATATGGCAACGGCGGCTTCACTGGCAGGACGGCAGGCGAATAAAATTGCTAAAGCTATTGTAGGGTGCCTTGGGGTGGCGTTAGTGGGCTGTTTTGCTCTTAAGGCGATCGATGACCAAACCGGCAAGGTAATACCAGCGGCAGTGATTGAGGTGGCAGACAACATCTCCAGGCCGGTCTTTGATCTTTTTCAGGTGCGCACCAACTGGGGTTGGATATATGGAGGAGCGCTCCGCAATCGGTTTTTAGTGGTGCGTTTACAAGGTGAGGGCTCGGCATATCTGGTTAACACTACATCGGTAGACTACCAAGGAGTTTTGTACAATTACTTCATGAACTACGCCAATTCCATTCTGCGTGGTAAAGACGACCCAAGACGGTTGTACCACTACGCACGTTTTATGTGTGGTGGTGGCCTCACTTCAACCGGACTCACGTCATACAGGGAGGCAGTGCGCTCAATTGAGCTCTTTGAGGTACCAGACCCGGAAAATAAGTTAAAAAAGCTCTCTGCGGATGATCAACCCCAACTTCAGGCGATCATCAAGGGATTGGCCCCCTTTTTCTCCTTTGCCTGCACATCAGGCAACACAGTTTGGGATCGAGGTGGCGATATTAAGCATACTACAGGAGTGCCGCGCCCTGGCAGTGCCGTTGATCTTCCGATCCTCGGTTGGTCGCAGGATTACGGCGCTCTGCGTCTTGACCGAGCGGTAGATGGGGCCCCAATATCTATTCGTGGCAGGATATTTCAACGTGGCTTCGGCACGCACGCAAACTCGCGGATAAGGCTACGCACCGCCGGAATGAAGCGATTTACGGCCTTTGTCGGGATCGACGATGAGAAAGGCTTCTCTCGGTACGCATCGGTGGTGGCGCGTGTTGAGGGAGATGGCCGGGAGCTCTATCGCTCTCCAGTACTCTCTACTGCGATGCCTGAGATCTTGATCGATCTCGATATCAGCGGAGTTTCGGAGTTAGTTCTGATCAGTGACGATGCGGCACAAGGTTTGGGGACTAACACGAACTGCGATGACCATGTGTCTTGGGCCGATCCAATTATTGAATAGACCCCGGAGCTCGATCAAAGACAACAACAATTATACCCGGGAAGTTCTTTCGCTTGGTGAGAGAATATCCAGCGCCTCTCATCTTAGTAGTTACGCTATCGATATCAGTTCCAGAAAGGGCCCGGATGTAGAAGACTCGCGCTGGCTTTTGCTCAGAGTTAGGTTCGTAGGCTGGTAGTGAGAGTGTCGAGTTAGACATGCGGGTATAGTAGTCGTACGCTAGCCTGGTTCCAGGTGCGTCAAATATGGCAGCAGTATCAGCAATTATACGTTCATTGATAAACAGTGAAGAGCGGCGCCAATCCTCTTTGTGTCGCGAGCCATAGTACCACGGCATGCTGGCCACTGAGGTAGCGACAACACAGGTGATGACTCCCCTACCCCATCTCCCTTGTCCGCTTAAGTGTGCCAGGCAAACAACGAGTGCAGGCGCTACATAAAGAAGGTTTCTAAAGTATAGGATGCGTACCGATGCCAGCGATAACAGGTAAGCAGATGCTAATGGCACAACTATCCAAGCGATCAAAACTATTTGCGAGCATAGTCGGTCATAGCTGCTCTGTGGTAGAGCTTCTGCTTCTAAAGGTTGAGGGCCGGACTCAGCCCAGCGGTTTATCCCAGTAAGGCAGAGATAAATTAAAGGCAGGCATATTAGAAGTAACCACCAGTTAAAGCGCACTGTATCCCATGGCAGTCTGTAAATTAAGAGACGCGGAACCGTCTCTAGCAGTGTCTGGAGCGTGGGGGCTGGTATCCAAAGTGCGTGCTGAGCGTTAGCGCGTTGAATAAGAAAGGTCGGCAGCCACGGCAAAAAGATGATTGCAGATACAGCATGGGCTAGAGCTAGTCGAAGTGTTGCATTGCGAAGCGCTTTAGGAGCAAGCCGGTCCAGGAGATGAGTGCGCCATGCGCAGTACCACAGCACGGCCACGCTCATCCACGCTGCACCAAATGCAAGTAATCCTGCGTAGTGAGTGTAGATTAGAGCCGTATATGAAAGAGTGCAGTACAGACAGCTGTAGCGGTCCCCGCGTAGTAGGCGCACAGTGCTGTGTAGCGCTGCAGTCCCAAACATAAGTAGCAATCCGTATTGGCGGACCTCTTGCGAGTACCAGATAAAGGTCAAAGAGGTCGCAGCGATTATCAGCGCCGTAGCACGAAAACTGGTAACTAACCGCTCACGCACAAAGAGCCACAGTAGCGCTACACCCCCTACCCCTATAAGCGCTGAGAGAAGACGCGCTGCCCCGTCGCTGTTTACTCCGCCGTTAACACCGCACAGAGCCAGCCAGTAGCGCAGCGTTACAAAGTAAAAGGGCGGGTGAAAGTCTCCGCGGAGTGTGGCGAAAAGCAGTTCCGAATTAGCAGCGGAGGAGAACACAACAGAGAAGACCTCATCATACCACAGGCTCTGAAAAGTGATGTGGTAGAGACGTAATGCCGCCGCTAGCAATATAAGTAACAGGGCGATGGTGTGAGCGTTGTCGCCTCGTTTCGCTGTCATTCCGAAACTTTTCCTATCGAGATATATTCATTAAGAGCGGCTCTAGTTTTTGTTCTCGGATGGTGAAGAGCTTTGGAGATAGCTTGGCTTGCCGTTCTGAATTAAAGCGAGGAAATCCAAGAACAGAACCCGATATATCTATTTCGTTGATAGCTTCGGGGAATGGCTTGCCTGATTGGGCAACGCTAAAAAGAAAGCGCACTCCATCGTGACCAAGTCCGGGGTAGAATATCGAATCTAGCTTCCTGTCGGATGATTTGGCTAGGGCGGCTTTGAAAGCGATAGTTCTCGGGGAGCTCTCATCAATCTCGGCATTAGCGCAAACAACACCGTTAGCTGCCTCCTTTGCCACCTCAATCACATCTTGCACAGCAAATGTATCGGGGCCAAAAACAGGGATTCTATGTCCCATCGAGCGTAGCTGTTTAATGAAAAATCCACCGTTGTATGCCGGAACAACAAAGAGCGCATCTGGTTTATGGCGCATCACTTTGGTGATGACTGCTTTGTAGTCAGGAGCCGAAGAGGCTCCTATCACCACCTGCGATTCCTCAGCAATAACACCGCCACCGAGGTCTTTTAGCTTTTTGATGAACGCGTTCTTCACCCCAATCGCCCAGGCGTCCTCTTCGTAGATGACGCCGAGGCGATTGTATCCTGATATTCTGGCATGTTCAGCGACAAGAGCAGCCTCTTCGTCGCTGCTGTAGCCGATGGCGTAGGTGAATTCCCCTGACTCAGCGACAGCACGATTGGTGTCGAGTAGCGCCAGAAAATGGCGCTTCATCGAATTTGCAGTCTGTGCCACGGTGAGGATCGACCCGGTACATAATGGCCCCAGGACTTGGTCAACTTTATCAACGGTGACGAGTTTTTTAAAGCCAGCGAGCGCTTCCTTAGGAAGACACTTCTCGTCTTGATAGATTACCTGCACTCTCTGGCCAGTTTTGTTCAGTTCCGCAATAGCGATCTCAACTCCCTGCCGTGCCATCTCTCCGATAAACGCAAAATCACCCGTTAGTGGGATGAGAACACCTATGGTGATTGGCGTATTGTTGGCGGTCGCCACGGCCTGTGCTGAGTCTTGGTCCTGGGCGTAAACGTATCCGCAGCTGCTAGTAGCGACTATCAGTGTAGCGATAGCAGGGGCGGCGATCAGCGACACGATTAAACGAAGATAGTTACGCATATAACCCCTTTGATTCTAAAAGCGCGTTGATTAAGGGAAAAATGGCGCAGGCACCCGAAAGCAAGATCCATTTTTGTGATTATGACACACCTCTAAATGCAGCGTAATTGTCTAGTCTGGATATTTCATGAAACTGCGTCGCGAGAGCGCCGAGAATGGTGATTTTTCGGGCCCGTAGGGCGAATTCAAAAATCGATTTTTGGGGCTTCCATCGTATCGTGATACATTCAGGTCCGAAAATCGATTTTTGAACCGAAAAAGCACCGTTATCGGCGACCGTAGTAGCAGGCTTCATGAAATTTCCGGGCTAATCCGTATTTTTCACGAAGCTCGCTACGCTCGCCGTGAAAAATGTGCGGAAACATGCCGCCCCTGGCCTGTTTCCTTATCACCTACAGTTTGTGTGGGACCCATAGTGCCCACACAAACTGTAGGCTCCAAATTCCTTCGCTGCGCTTGGAGAATTTGCAAGTGCGGCTATGCACTTGTTAGCCCGAACACCGCACTCTCGTGCCTAGTAGCAACTAATTCCGCGAAAAACCGATTATGAAATTAGGCCAACAGTTTGGCTAAGAGTGTAGTTTAATGGAATTGCGATAGCGGAGGTGTACCGTGGTGCGACCGAGTTTGAGACAGGGTCGGTTCTATAAGTTCGTTCAGCGTGTAGAGTCGATACCAGCAGGTATCTATCGTTATGAGGGTTTACGTGGACGGACACAAGAATTTAGTGTTGGTGAGCAACGAGCGGTTCGGTTTGCTATCCGCGAGATCGATCGAACCCTAGTGGTGCAGGTGCCCTACAAAAGCGGTCGTCTGTATGGTGTAAGCGAGAGCGAGTTCTTTAGACAGCTACACGCCCACCTCCAAAGAGATATAGAGGAAGCAGTATTAGCCTAAAAACGGTTGCGGATCCCAAAATGGCCCATCTGGCTAAAATCACTTAAACCGCATATTTCATGAAACTGCGTCGCGAGAGCGCCGAGAATGGTGATTTTTGAGCCGAAAAAGCGCCGTTATCGTCGCTCGCAGTAGCATGCTGCATGAAATATGCGGGCTAAGCCTCCGTCCAGATAGCTCTACCAAAAACGTAGGTGCAGACAGGAAGCCCCAATACTAGCCCCCAGACACCAAATGCTTTGCCGCCGATAGTAAGGATAATAAGCACCAGGACGGGGTTAACACGCAGTGTGTGACCGTATATCTTAGGGTTCAAAATATACGCTTCTATAAGGTGAATGATCCAGATCAGTAGAGCCGCGCCGAGCATTAACCCAACACCACCCTTTTGAAATGCGAGTAGGCAGATCGGCACCGAGCTGAGAAAAACTCCGGCGACCGGAATAAAGCTACAGAAGAAAACTATCATGGAAAGGAATGCTACCCCGCCCGATATCCCGAGCACCTGAATGCCGATCGCTGTTAGTATCGTATTCAGAATTGCTATGTAGAGCTGAGCCTCAAGAGCGCTACCGAGTACCTGGGCAAAGTCAGAGATGCTTTTCCCGACCAGGTTGTATACGAACGCAACTCGGGACTCTTTTAGTCTGCGGACACCACGCGATAGATCGGGTAAGTCGAGTACTATAAGAAAAGAGAAGAGGATAGAGAGCAAAAAACTAGATCCTAGCGTTAGTCCGCGCTCTGTTATTGTGCGTAGCTTTTCAACAATCTCCTTAGTAGTAGCTTTGCCCTCTTCATCTCCGGTGACTCCGAAAAACCCCTCCAGCACCTGCGCTGATGGGCTGCGCTTTAGGTCCCAGCCAGCTGTGGTTCCATCAGTGTTAGTCGCCTGTGCCGGAATCATCTCGGCCCAGAACGGGGAACGATTTCGCAGCTCGTAAAGCTTGTGGTCGAATTCCTTTAGCGCCTGCGGCAGAGAGCTGACCAGAGCAGTCGCCTGGTCTCTTACGTGAGGTGCTAGGTAACTGATCACCCCAACCACTATTGCTAGAAAAACCACTCCAACTGCCACGACCCTACCGGTTCGCCAGGCGATAAAGCGTTCTAAACGATGAACTGCTTTAGCCTGAACCCAGGCGAACACGAACGTCAGGAATATCAGCAACGAAAATGCACGCAAGGTCCAAAGCACTCCGAACAGGCCGAGCCATACCGCAAGTTTCGTAAAGAACTGGGCGGTTGGTGAGTAAGCTGTGTTTAGTGATGTATTCATAGGACCTAGCCTCAATCGCTCTGCAGCGCTGACTTTTGAATACTACCCGGAACTCACAGAGGGCGAAAGGGTTTGCCCAAAAGTGAGTTAAGCTGCTGCCATATCGTCGTCACCGCCAATATCGTCGATAATCGCCTTATTTCCGGTGTAATCCTCGTAATAACGTTGAAGCCGCCTGCGCAGCATGATGCGCGAACGATGCAGACGTGATTTAACCGCTGGCACTGAAAGGTCTAGAATCTGACCGGTTTCCTGGTTTGAGAGCCCGTCTACGTCACGCAGCACGAATACTGCACGATATTGATCTGGAAGTCTGTCTATAGCGCGTTGTAAAACGTCTTGAAGTTCACGAGTCACTGCCACGCCATATGAGTGGGTGGTGGTCGCTGTATCGCGCTCGATGCAGTACTGCTTAACAGCAGGAGCAAGGTCCTCCATCGAGATCGTCTGGTTCTGCTTCTTCTTTCTGAGCTTCATAAAGGCAGCATTTACCACGATTCGGTACAGCCAGCTTGAGAAAGCTGATTGGCCGCGGAATCCATCGATCTTCCTGTATACTGTGGTGAAGACATCCTGCATAACCTCTTCTGCGTCCTCTTGATTGCGAGTAAAACGCAGCGAAAGATTCATAACCTTCGAATCGTATCGAGAGATAATCTCCTCGAATGCTGCTAGGTTTCCCTTCTTGAATTGCTCTACCAAAGCTACGTCAGAAATTTTTTGATCCTTCATGATTGCATCCTTAAAAGCTTTCACCACATTCGACCGACACAATCGTGCAGTCGATGAAAAGCTTTTTCCCACATAGAGCGGGGTAAGTTGTCACGGGCAACCATCAAAGCTGTAAAAAGTTTGTACCAGTTTTCCGACTAAATTAGGGGAAACGAGCTAACTGACTGATTCTACTCGCCGACAACTTTACCTGGGACCTCACTGCGGATGTCCTTGATTAGATTGTCAGGGGTCATGAAGACCACAGTGGGGGTGTGCACCAGTGCTTGGGAGTTTGGTAGTAGCCCAAAGCCGGCTATTATTATTCTATCGCCCACCGAGACTAGCCGCGCAGCAGCTCCATTAACATGAAAAGCGCGGCTTCCAGGCTCTCCGCGTAAGATATAGGTTTCAAATCGTGCGCCGTTTGTGACATCCCACACACAGACTCCCTCGTGCGGTAATAGGCCGCTGGCGTCCAGTAAGTCGGCTGGGATGGTGATACTCCCTTCGTAGGCTATATCGGCATGGGTGATCGTTGCCCCGTGAATCTTGGCCAGTAGCATTTTCCGAAAAAAACCATCCATATCAGGATGTTAATTTAGGTCTAAAGGGTAGTCAAATCGGGTGCAATAGCATCTGCCCGCACATTTTTATCCTTATCGAAAAACTCAACCCTCTTGAGTAGTTAGCGGCAGAACTGTCATTCCGTGTTATTTCAAGCGGTTATCGGCAGCAAGTAAGACAAGCGCGACGTCTACACGCTGTTTATAGCGTGTCTTCTCAAGTAATCCGCTGTTTGTTCCGTTACTAGGTTTGCAAGGGGAAGCTACAGGCGCAGACCTGGAGAGCTTAATTTGCGGAGGTAAGCGCAATGCGTCTAGAAACTAAATTTGGCCAAAGTAAGGTTCTTGTCATTGACGATATGTCGTGGACCAGGGCGCTCCTGCGAGACATGCTTGTTAGCCTCGGATTTGAGCGGGTGTATCTCGCCCGAAATGGAGTTGACGCGCTCCAGAAGATCGCTGGTCAGGGGTTTGACCTGATTATCAGCGACCAGATAATGGACGGAATGACCGGTACTGAGTTGCTAGAGACCTTACGGAGCAACTCACGCTACACAGACGTGCCATTCATTATGGTAAGTTCCGTCCGTGAAGCCCCTGTAATTGATCATGCCTTAAATCTAGGTGTCGATGACTATTTGGCTAAACCAATCAGCATCGGGCTACTGCAACAGAAAATAGAGGATGTATTTCGCCGGCGTTCCGCTACCTGCTCGACGTAGGGTGGCCGACTTAAATTAAATTTATTTGAGCTCTGCTCAGATTCCGAGCGCTTTTTAGTGCAACGTTAGCGCTTCTTCCATAGCCGGGAGCGCCGAGTATAGCTCTAGCGATGGTAACGCGCTGGCGATCTCCTTTAGCACTTCAGCGGCTTCGCGAGTAGCGACTGCTAGCTCTTGTACCATCGTCATAGTGATAGCTGATGGATTATCAACAGCACAGCTCTCGAGGTTTGCCGCAAGGTTAGCTGCGGGTTGGGCACCTGCATCAAGCAGTAGTCCTTTCAGTGAGTGTGCCATTCGCCGGAACGTTTGCGCATCCTCGACCGGTAATGGGGTGCTTTCGAGGGCGGCTAGAGGTTCCTCGTACGATTCAATAAATCCGGAGAGGATCAATCCTGTACGGCGCAACGAGTCGCCGGAGCGCTCAAATACACCGGCGATATCGACTATTGGACGGATGCTTTCAGGTGCTATGTGCTCTAACATCGCGCTGAGTTCAGATACACGTAGCGCAACGTTCTCGGTTAGCTGGCAAAGCTCCTCGATTATATCGCGATCACTCTGGCTGGTTGGGTCATCGTTATCGCTAGAGCTAACTTCGTAGGTAATTTGAGAGATAAGTCTACTGAGTCTCTTGGGGCTGATCGGCTTGGTCAAAATATGGTCAACTCCTGATGCAAGCATCTTGGAGCATTCATCGGGGAAGGCATACGACGTTACAGCAACGATTGGGAGTTTGCGGCTGGGACTTGCCTGTCGCTCCCACTCTCTAAAGTTTTGAGTGGCAGTTAGCCCATCCATCACGGGCATCTGAATATCGGTGAGCACGAGGTCGATGTGATCTGTTTCAGATCTTCCAGCACGGCTCTTGGGAGTAATTCTCTCTAGCAGCTGCTTGCCATTCTCCACAACCTCAACCGAGTGGCCAGCCTCTTCAAGCAGAGTTTTTAGGATGATGCGATTAGTTTTAGCATCATCAGCGATGACTATATTTAACCTTTGAGGAGCCTTCTCTGAGGTTTCCTCAAATTCTCTAATCGACGTATTAGGTTTGAGCTTGCCGCTTGCGATCAATAGGACGTCGAGCGCGCTAGTGGGGCGCAGGGCGATAGTAAATGTATCGCTGCGCATCAGATAATCAGTCGATGATACCTCTGCCGAGGGCACAGATAAAACCACCGGGACGTCGTGTTGAGCAGCTACTCTTAGAAGAGGGGCTAGCTCATCGAAGAGAATGTCGGGCGATTTTATGATATGGATAATACTAAAAGAAGCTGCGTTAGCGATCATGAAATCAAGCTGCGTTGGATCATCAGCAGAAATAACATTAACATCGCGACCGAATCGGCGGAGTCCTGATGCAACGGCATCAGGGCGTACGCCAGGCGATGAGAATACCGCTACAGGCCGTTGGTCTGTGGGCAAGTCAATTTCTATTGGAACCGAAGTTTGCAGGTCAAAGGGAAGCTCGACTGCAAACATGGAGCCTTCACCGAGACTTGAAGTGGCAGCTATCGTGCCTCCCATACGTTCAGCGATCTGTTTAACTATGGCTAGCCCTAGACCGGTTCCGGCATAGAGTCTGGCAGATCCCTCATCTGCAGTGGTGAATGGGTCAAAGATTGTAGATAGCTTGTTTGTAGATATGCCGATGCCCGTATCGCGCACCTCGAATCGAACGCCAGCCTCTGTTGATTTGCCGGTGTCGTAGCGACTTACTTGGAGTTTAACATGGCCCTGTTCGGTGAACTTGAATGCGTTACCTAGGAGATTAATCAGGATATTCCGGATGCGTGCCGCGTCGCCTACAACGCTTTCTGGAACATCTGGGTGGATATCCCAGCACAGCTCAAGTGACTGCTTCTCTTCAAAGCGAGGGATCAGGTGTTCCACCGTAGAGCGAACGACCTCAGTAAGACTGAAGCTCTCCTGCTCAATCGAGAGCTCTCCGTTCTGCATCTTGGAGAAGTCAAGAATCTCGTTTATCGTCTCAAGCAATGCCAGAGCGGAATCTTGCGCCATCTGAATGTACTGACGTTTGCCAGGTGCTGATTCCTGCTTTAAGAGGATTCGCAACATTCCGGTGATGCTGTGGATAGGCGTCCGCAGTTCATGTGAGACCTTGGCGATAAAGAGCGATTTGCCTTTGTTTGCACTCTCAACCTCATAGCGTGCTTTGAGCATGTCGTTTTGTGCCTCTTCTGTGGCGTTGAGCAACTTATTGATTGAAGCCACCAGGCCGCTCAGGTCGGCAGTCGCACTCTCTGGAACCCTAAGGGCTAGGTTGTTAGTTGCGGCGATGGTCTGCATCACTCCTGCTAACTGGTCAATTGGTTGAGAGAGAGCATTAGCGATCATTTTCGAGGCTATGGCGCAGACTATGCAACCGGAGATAACGATAACCGAGCCGACCAAAAGGGAGGTTGCTGCCGCAGATAGCATCGAGACACCGGGCACAAAACCAAAATGAATGGCGCTCACCAGGGTGGCTGCGATTAAAGAGAGTGTGCCAAATGCTAAGGAGAGAATGACGTGTATCTTACGTTTCAGGGTCATAATTGTTCAGGCTTCATAAGACGGTTGCTTTACACCTTACCTCACGGAGAGAGGGTACAACCCGGAGAGCTGGGGCAAACAACGTTTGTGGCAACGCCCAACTTCCGCCTCCCAATTTGTTGGTCGGCAAATTAACTAATTGCCTAAAGGGAAAAGAGTCGGAAAAATACCGACGATTTTAGAATGTAACTACCTGATATTACACGTATAGTGTAAATTAACTACCCGCTCCAGGGGACTCCCAGAGTAGGTAGGTGTATCCGCTTAAACTCTCTTTGTAGCGCTGCATCAGCTTTGCCGAGTCCTCAGCACTCATCGTTCCGCAGCGTACTGCATTATCAATCAGACTGTTTAGTCCGGATAGAAGATCGTCTCCGCTGTATTGCACGTACCCTAGCACCTCTTTAATTGTATCGCCCTCAACAATCGAGGTGATCCGTGGTTGGCCAGAGTCGTCTACGTCGATGTGAACTGCGTTGGTATCTCCGAAGAGGTTGTGAAGATTTCCTAGGCACTCTTGGTATGCCCCTACTAGGAACACACCAAGATAATAGGGCTGATCGCTGCGGTAGGGGTGAAGATCGATATGGCGTTGTATACCCTGCAGATCGATAAATTTATCGATCTTGCCGTCACTATCACAGGTAAGGTCGGCTATCACGGCTTTACGGGACGGCTCGGTATTAAGACGGTGTATTGGCATAATTGGAAAGAGCTGTTCGATCGCCCAGTGGTCCAGAATAGATTGGAAAACAGAGAAGTTGCAGAAGTATGTATCCTTCAGCATCCCCTCTAGAAGCACGAAATCCTCAGGCACATGTTTAAGCTGGTCCTTCAGTACGCTTATTCGGGTAAACAAGAAGCGTAGCGCGCGCTCTGCATAGGCTCTTTCTTGGATGCTTATATTCCCCTGCACAAACCGTTGTAAAAACTCATCTCGAAGACCTAGGGCATCGTTGAATATCTCGTGGCAATTTTTAAGATTCAGGTCACGATAGAGGGTCTCAAGCTCCTGAAGCTTATCATCCTGCGATGGTGGTGGCTCTAATTTAGCAGGAGGAGCAGGTACCTCAGCTACATCCATGACTTCGGTAATCAGTACCGCGTGATGCGCAACAAGCGCACGTCCAGATTCGCTGATGATGTCGGGATGTTTAACGCCAGCTTCAGCACAGGCTGAGGCGATCTCCCATACGACGTCACGAGCGTACTGCTCGGTTGTGTAGTTCATCGAGGATTCGAAGTTAGTGCGGCTGCCGTCGTAGTCAACTCCAAGTCCGCCCCCCACATCGAGGAACTCCATGGCGGGACAGAGCTTAGCTAGCTCGGTGTAAACGCGAGCGGTCTCCTTCATAATCTTTTTTATGGCCGCAATCGATGTGATCTGGCTACCCATGTGAAAGTGCAGGAGCTTAACGCAGTGCTCCATCCCGCGAGCCTGGAGCTGTTTAACCGCTTCCAAGATCTCGTAGAGTTCCAGGCCAAACTTCGCATTCTCGCCAGCTGAGCCTGCCCAGCGACCAGCACCGCGATTTGATGGGTTCATGCGCAATCCGATCTCAGGCACAACTCCGATCGCCTCACTGGCGCGAAGAATCGTCTCAAGTTCGTAGAATTGCTCAACGGTAATGATTGGGCGTACCCCGAGTTTGCTAGCCATGAGAGCTAGCTCAATGAACTGGTAATCCTTGTATCCGTTGCACAAAAGAAGTCCTTTTGGGAGATCGTGCACGGCAAGCACCGCTAAGAGCTCAGGTTTACTACCAACTTCAAGGCCGATGCCACGTCCCTGTACAGCTCGTTTCACGCTCTCGACCACCTGGCGTTGCTGATTAACCTTTACTGGGTAGGTAAGGGTGTAGCTACCTTGGTAGTCACACTCGGCGATCGCACGCTCAAATGCTTCGTAGATGCACTGAGCGCGTTGTTTGATGATTCCGTCAAAGCGGATTAGGTGTGGGGGTTTTACTCCTCGTCGCACCAAGTCCTCTACGATTCGGCATAGGTCAACCGGTGGTTTAGCCGGGTCCGGATACACCTCCACGTTGCCGCGTTCGTTAATTTTAAAGTAGCCGGCGCCCCATCCATCGATACGGTATTGCTCAGCGCTCCTAGCGATATCCCAGCCGGCCATCAGGTCATCTCCTTGGTAATACTAGTGTAGGTACTTGGGCGACGATTATGGAAGAATCTCCAACTGTCGCGGGTATAACTTGAGTGCCCTAGATCGACATCGGCGCGGATGATTCCAGCAGTCTCGGTTCCGCGAGCTAGAACCTGGCCGAACCCGTTGGCAATAAACGAGCCCCCCCAAAAATTTGAATTCCCCTCTGTGCCCACTCGATTTACTGCGCATACGACTACGTTGTTAGCGATGGCGTGTCCTCGCTGAACAGTTTCCCACGCATCCTGCCAGTTTCCCTCAATCGGATTTAAGTTCTGAACACGCGCGATCGCCGTTGGATAGAATAGTATCTCTGCGCCGGCCAGCGCCAAAGCCCGGGCAGCCTCCGGAAACCACTGGTCGTAGCAGATGAGCACCCCGACCTTGGCAAAGCCGAGATCGAAAACCTTAAAACCCTGGTCACCGGGGGCGAAATAGTTCTGTTCGAAGAAGGCGGGATCGTGAGGGATGTGGACTTTGCGATATGTGCCACACAATGAGCCGTCGTTTCGCAATACGAGTGAGGTATTGAAGAGCTGCCCCTCTGAGGTTCGCTCGTAAATCGACCCACCGACTATGGCGATTGAATACTGCTTGGCGGCTTGGCTTAGAGCTTTAACCACCGTACCGTCTATAGGTTCCGAATAGTCTCTGACGCTTTTTTCGTGAACACAGAAGTAGGGCGATCGAAACAGCTCAGGGAGACAAACGATGTCCGCCTTCTGCTCGGCGGCTTGACGAATACCCTTGATTGCAAGATCAAGGTTCTCCCCCGGATCGGGGCTCATAGCAAACTGAAACAGTGCTATCGCAACTGGGCGAGGGGACCATGGAAGGTTATTCATATTCTGCCCTGATACTTACTATGTTTCCCACCCAAATTCATCAGGTAAAAAGAAAAAAAGGCTCTTCGAGGACAGCTATAGTGACGTGCAAAAGTCCGTGCCAGTAAAACTGGCAAGGCTTTTGCTGGACATCACTATAGGTTGTTGTTTTGATTCGCATCCGCGAATCGATAGCGTTCTCCAAAACTCGGGATTTCGCTACGGACTTTTGGAGAA
>JBKCMS010000065.1:0-84169 GCA_046300175.1 Pseudomonadota bacterium
TCCAAAAGTCCGTAGCGAAATCCCGAGTTTTGGAGAACGCTATCGATTCGCGGATGCGAATCAAAACAACAACCTATAGTGATGTCCAGCAAAAGCCTTGCCAGTTTTACTGGCACGGACTTTTGCACGTCACTATAGTTAAACTCAGCCTCCTGCATTTTTTCAAAAATTAAGGGGGCCGGGTTTACTTGGGTTGAGCTCCAGAATTCGCACTCCACCATCCTCAAATATTAGGTTTCCACGCTTCACGACTTCACTTCTTCGCTTCATGCAACCCGGCTCGCGCTTGCCTAACACGAGGTATCGGATATTGCGGTTGGTGAGCCATTGTAGATCCAATTTCCTACAGACCCGGGAGAGATAATTTTCATAGCTCCAGTCGGGACTTCCTCGGCCGTAAAAAAAGGCAACTGGGATCGAAGAGTGAATAGCAATCACGCGGGCGATACCAGACGGGAATACCCAGTGCTCAACACCTTGCTGTTTAGGGGTGCCGAGAAGGAGAACTTTAGGAGCGGATCTGTAGGATATATCTGGATACTGAGCGCGGATACGCGCTCCCAGCTCTTCGATAAATGTGAGTGCTTTTTGATCGGACTGGGTTAAACAGTAAGGGGCGTCAGTCCTACATTCGCGCGGAGTAAGGTTAAAGTTTGAGGTCGTAGAGGTCAAAATTGAATATTGATAGCAGAGAATAATAGCAGCTAAAACCACGAACACGCGCCGTCTCCAGGATGAGGGGAGTGAGATCGAGGGGCCAATAACTGCCACAATTAGTATAAACCCCAAGATTGCTCCGACTTGCAGAGCGGATTCATAGATGTAAGGGGCAACTAGATAGAGAGGAAGCCAAGGAGAGCTGGTGAGTTGGAACGATAGAGCTGACGTTCCGACGGCTCCGCATATTAGTAATGTTGCGAGCCACCTTATGGTCGTACCAGGGGATCGATAAAACCAGAGCGCTATAATACACATCGTAGCTAGTATTGAGGCTGTCGCGCCGCTTCTCAGGAATGTCGCCGCCGATAGGTAAGGCATAAGCTGGCTCGGAGATAGCCCTAGCACCAAAGAATAAAGATTTCCAAAGCTGGTGATATTGCTGCTGCTAGACGGACCTACAGAGGCTAAAGAAGGAGCTGACCAGAAGCTGAAAAGGGAAGTAACAAGATATGGTTCTCCCGCCAGTATAAGCAGCCCCAGCAAGGCAATTAAGCCTCCAGTGGTGAGTGCCGACGTCCATCCACAAAGGCCAATAGTGCTCTGTAGATAATCCACAGCTATTAGTCCCAATAGGATCGCAGGAATTATGGCCGTGAGGGGGTGAATAGTCGCAAGAATGCATACAGCAGATGTGGCTAGCATCAAGCGCTGCACGCAGCTATTTTGAAAGTCCTTAGCTCGAATAATCCAAGCTAGTACCACCAGAGCAGAGATCCATGAGGCGCTGAGGCGAGCAGTCCCCTCTCCGTGCCAGCGCTCTGCTTGATAGCCGTATGGCAGTAGAGCCCAGTAGGTAGCTAGGGAAACAAGAGACAGCAAGAGTGTGTCTGAGATGACTCGTGGTTGCGACCTGTAGTTCGGGTAGTAGCCAGGTCGGGGGCATAGAAGGGGGCATACTGCAGCACAGGTAATAATCGCTAACAGAAACTGAAGTACTGGTTGGATAGTTACCATCTCAACCGCTGATATCCCAGATAACGTCATCCATATGGCATTAAGAACAGCGAAGCCGCCAGGGTAGCCGAAGTGCCCCTCACCGGTAAGGCCCTGGTCCCACGGGACTACCCCCAGCTTGTAGACCTGCGAAGCCCAAAACGCATGCTGATCCGGGTCGCTCGATAGCCCTACCGAGCGTGGCAGATCGCGAATTACAAGGGGAAGTACTACAGAAGCTATGATCAGCGTATAGCCAAGAAGATCTGTTGTTTTACTTTTAAGTAAAGCGCTTCGCATTCTGGTCCATTCATTCGCGATGATTACCGCGAGGATCACTATCAGCTCTAACGTGCTGATCGGTAGTTGAAGTCCAACAATGTAAAAAGCGATTCCGCTTAAAGCTGACCTACAGTACACCCAGCACATGATGACCAGCTGCCCGACTGCTATACTGATGATCGCCTTGGATAACCATGGTAGAGCCGAAGCTTCATCAGCGCTCTGTTTTTCGGCGCTACGATTTGCAGTTTCTGTGTGACCAGACGATATTAAAGCTAACGAGCCTGTAATTCGCATGGTGAAGAAGCCAATCAGCGAGAGGATAAGAGTGGACCACGTAAGGCGAATGGCGGCAAAACAATCACCTAGGTTATACAAAGCGTCATGAGCTAAGACGCTCAAGTAAAGGATCGAGTAGATCAAAGCCCCTACGATTATTACGCGAAAAGCTGTGGGTAGAGGAGAAACATTTAGCCTCATCTGGGGCCTATCATCCTGAAAACGTTGGTAGCAGGTTCTAAAAAGGGCTCATAAGACAAAATGACTATGGCTTTTGAACAATCTATAGTTACTGCCGGTATTTGACGAAGGTTCCGTCGCGCACCGTCCGTAGCTCTAAATTGAGTTTAAACTCGCGAGTGTCGCTGATACCGTACGAGCCGGCAACACCATTAAATGATTTAAGGCCTTGAATGAAAGCCCGCAGGCTTTCCCCGCTACAGCTGCCAGCTGCGGCTGCCTGTCCTAGCATCTGCACTATATCGTAAAAGTTTCCTGAGCAGATCTCAGGATAGCCACCCTGGTGTCGCTCCTTAAACTCCTGAATGAAATTATCCGAGAATTTCGGACCCACGTAGACTACACCTTCAAGGGCGCCATTGGCGGCAGCAACTTCTCCCTCAGATTCAGTGTTGATAAAGGAAAATAAGGGAGTGTTTGGATCGAGAGATCTAAACTGCTTGGCGAACTGTGATGGCTGGGGCGGTAGAAAAAAATACACCACTGCTTGAGGTTTCTTAGACGTAATCTGGGTGACGATGCTCCTAAAATCGGTATCACCCGGTAATAGCGAGGAAGCCATTACAAACTTTATACCCCGTGATTGGCCGTATTTTTGAAAGTACTGGGCAAAATCGGCCATGGCTGGGTGTTCCGAGAATACCAAAGCTATTTCACGCTTCTCCTGTCGAAGTAGCTCATCTACTAGGAGTGGCGACATACTTTCAGGATCTGTCCAGTGCCGAAAAGTAAAAGGTCGATCCGTAAGAAAGTCGCGGGTGGGGCCGCAGCCGATTAGGGGAGTCTTGGAGCGCTGAGCTATCGGCGCTAAAGCCTGGACCGATTCAGCGAAAGATACCACCAAAACGTCAGGACGCGCGCGAATGGCTAAGGCTCGATGTGCACTTACAGCTACGGTAGCGTTAAGTTGCGTATCTTCGAATACCAGCTTAACGCGCTGCCGAATCGCTTCCGGGAGTTTGTCGTGCGACATAAGTGCCGCACGTCGAAAATCATCACCGATAGTGGCTGCCGGGCCAGAGAGCGGCATAAATAGACCGGCAGTAATTGAGCAAGGGGGTTGTTGGCTATGAGCGTTTGCGGCGACTAAGCCGAGGATTAATGTTAGGGCTAGTAGAGGTTTGTGTCTCATAGTAAGGACCATAGCGCATATACTCACGGCGTAAAACTGTACTTGACACACCAGCGAAACCGTTATCTCCCTGTTGCCCTTGGAGGCGGAGATAATAGTTATTTGCCAAAGTCTATGCCGGTGAAGCTGGCAAGGCTTTTGCCGTAAATCACTATAGGTTATCATCCACAACAACAGCAGTAGCTGGTTTGCCAAATGGCACACAAAACCAACAGGCCTTTGTGCCTTTAACCGGCTGTGCCACACACAAGCCACGACTAATAGTAAAGCGGTATTTGTAAGGGGATCGCAAAAAAATAAGGATATCTCAAGATGTGGGTAGCCCAGTTACTTTGGGGCACCTGACGCTAAGTTACAGCTATTAAAGCTGGTTTAATTCATGCCAAAACTAAGCACACTGTTTTCAAAGATAGTACATCTTTCCGCGGTCTCAGCGCAGGATAGCTTTGTATCCAATTCGGTCGAGCAGCACCTCACCAAGAAGTGCTGGAAGTTGCAGCCTAAGCGCGCTAATGCAGACTATCCCGGTGGTGTGGGTAGGCTTCGGGTGCTATTTGATAATGTCAGCGGTCCAGTAACTGGCAGAGTTCGCTATAGATGTCGAACCGCCCCAGAGTCGGAGCAACATCTTGCCTTCGTTACCGATGATATAGGTCGGTGGCAGCCAATCGTAGAGCTTCCGGGGGATATAGCGGATATCTCCTTAGTGGCTATCACTGGTGAGATGAACGCCAATATTCGCGAGGCACACTTTGAAAAATTTGGGGTGATTAAAAGGTATGCAGGGCCGGTGGCGCGGCTTGCCTGGTTCCACTTGAGATATCCGAGCGCAATTTTATCCAAAGTATACAGAGCCTATCTCCTTTTCAGAAGAGGTGGGCTCTCTGCGCTTAAAGAGCGGCTGACGAAGCGTAGTAGGTATCCTGAGTGGGTGCTGCGCTACGACACCATTACCGAGTCCGATCGTCAAACCATGCGCCAGCACATGGAGCAAATGAGCTACAAACCGTGCATCTCTATCTTACTACCGGTGTACAATGTTGCAGAGATATACCTACGGCAAGCGATCGATTCAGTTCTGAGTCAGTCATATACGAACTGGCAGCTGTGCATCGCTGACGACAATTCGCCAAATGCTCGCATACGCGAAGTGATTAAAGAATACGCTGAGCGTGACCCGCGGATCACATACGTTTTTCGGCCTAAAAACGGACACATTTCACAGGCAACAAACTCTGCCGCCGAACTTGCAGCGGGCGAATATGTCGGATTTCTGGATCACGATGATGAGCTTAGGGAGCACGCTCTTTACATGGTTGCCCGTGAGTTACAGATTAATCAGAAGGTCGACCTGCTTTTTAGCGATGAAGATAAGATATCGCCTGAGGGCAAGCGTCACGATCCGTACTTTAAGTCTGATTGGAACCCTGAGCTTTTGCTTTGTCATAACTGTGTTTGTCACTTCACGGTAGTTCGAAGATCGCTATTTCAGAAGTTAGGAGGCCTTAGGTCCGAGTGTAATGGAGCGCAGGATTGGGACTTAGCATTGCGCGTCTCAGAGCTGACTACACGAGATAGGATCGCGCATATTCCTCACATCCTTTATCACTGGAGGGTCATTGACGGCTCGACCGCTAAAGAGACAGCAGCAAAGCCCTACGTGACGGCAGCACAGATAAAAGCTGTATCGGAACATCTGATGCGGCGCGGGGATTTCGGGGCGTCTGTAGAATCGATCCCAGAGCTCTCCATGCTTAGGGTTCGTTATACAGTGCCGAGTCCGCCCCCTTTGGTGAGTTTGATCGTCCCGACACACAACCAAAAGAAACTTCTTGCTCAATGCGTAGACGGGATTTTGAATTTGACTGACTATAAAAATATCGAACTGATAATAGTCGATAATCGCAGCGATGATCCTGAGACACTTGAGTATCTCGCTGGACTACCGCATAAGGACTCAAGAATTAGAGTCATTAGGGATGATGGTCCATTTAACTTCGCCCGAATCAACAACGATGCTGTGCGGCACGCTAGAGGTGAAATTCTAGGTTTTATCAATAACGATATACAGGTGATTCGACCGGATTGGTTACATGAGATGGTATCGAATGTTGTCCGTAAAGATGTGGCCGCAGTTGGAGCACGCTTGCTATTTCCTAATGGGACAGTTCAACACGCCGGCGTCATCACCGGTATTGGAGGAGTAGCGGGGCATCAGTTCAAAACTCACTCAATGAATAGCCTTGGATATTTCTGTCGAGCAGTGCTGCCCCAGAATCTATCGGCGGTAACAGCAGCGTGCATGCTTGTCCACAAGCAGCAGTTCCATAAAGTAGGTGGATTTGATCAAGAGCACTTGGCAGTTGCGTTTAATGATATCGACCTATGCCTTAAGCTTCGCGAAGCTGGTGGCTTAATCGTTTACACGCCTTACGCCGAGCTAATACACCACGAGTCGGTATCGCGTGGGTATGAAGACAGCCCTGAAAAGAAAACTCGTTTCAATCGAGAGTACAAGGTGATGCAAGATCGCTGGGGAGCTAAGCTAACAAGCGATCCATTCTATAACCCTAATTTTAAGCTTACAGGGGCCGACTACGAGTTGGGGATCCCTCCCAAACGCTTTGGACCACAGGGATAACCGAGGTGATGCTCTGCGGAGCTTTTAAGGGCCCGAACGTTTTGAGCAAAGCTGGGAGAATGCAATCTTTGGCAGTCATCAGACACCAAGACCTCTAGCCCGGAAATTTCATGAAGCCTGCTACTGCGAGCGCCGTTATCGTCGCTCGCAGTAGCAGGCTGCATGAAATATGCGGGTTATACACTCCCGCGCTGCAACCAGAGTCTTTTTGGATTCTACGTCGCAACTTGGGCCAGCCAAGATTGCGCTCGCCCTGCTATTGCGAGTAATTTTTCAAAAATTCCTAGCGCCGGGTTTAGATCGCTTCCGCTAGCTTCTCGACTACAAAGTCGATCTGAGATTCAGTAATCTCGGGAAACATAGGTAGCGAAAGTATCTTCGGTGCGACCGCTTCAGTTACTGGGAAGGCTCCCTTGGAGTACTCAAGCTCCTTGTAGCCCCCTTGCAGGTAGAACGGCACTGGATAGTGAATTCCGGTCTGCACCTCGTTCTTGGCCAAATGCTCTATGACCTTTGTACGGTTGTCGACTTGAATTACAAATAGGTGAAATACGTGCTCATCCGCAGTGCGCACATCGGGGATCACAACACCGCGCGACTCTAGCGGTTTTAAGCGCTCGGCGTAACGAGCAGCAGCAGCGTGGCGTTGTGAATTCCACTTAGCAAGGTGCTTTAGCTTAATATCAAGTATGGCGGCTTGAACTGAATCGAGCCTGGAGTTAGTGCCGCGCTCCGGGTGCTCATATTTGACTTCCGACCCATAGTTGCGCAGACGACGCAGTTTAGAATTGAGCTCGGCAGATGCGGTACATACTGCACCGCCATCACCGTAAGCGCCTAGGTTCTTACCCGGATAAAAGCTAAATGACCCGAATTCACCAAACGTCCCAGTTGCTACCCCCTTCCAGCGAGCCCCGTGAGATTGAGCGGCATCCTCAACAACCTTCAGAGAGTGCTTACGAGCAAAGCTCATAATCTCATCCATGTTGCACGCACGTCCGTAGAGGTGAACAGGGCAGATTGCCTTAGTGCGTGGAGTGAGCGCTGCCTCAAGTTTAGAGTAATCGATTAGGTAGGTTGTTGGGTCGATATCAACTAGAACTGGCCGAGCGCCAGCATTAAGCACGCCTATGGCTGTAGCGACGAACGTGTGAGCCGGTATAATAACTTCGTCGCCCGGGCCGATACCGAGGGCTTGGTAGCTCATCACCAGAGAGTCTGTTCCATTTGCCACTCCCACTGAGAACTTGGTACCCAAAAATTCGGCGAACGCCTTCTCAAAACGGGCAACCTGAGGACCAAGGATAAAGGCTGTGTTGGAAAAAACCTCATCTACCTGCCCCATGACTTGGTCTTTGATCGTTAAGTACTGAGTCTTTAGATCCAGAAAAGGGACGAACACTCGACGCTCCACCAAATAAAGAGTTAGCTCTATTACTGCCTCATTCTGTAGGATGCGGAAAGTCCCAAGCAGCATTCGGCATTATGATAAATATGGGCATCCAGTGCTATTGCAAATCGCCCCATTAGGCGGCCCCAGAGTCTTAGGGGCAGTTCTTGACTCTCTGGTCCTTGGGCGGTAGCTTGAGGTCATTAGCTACCGGATTTTTCTGCTAGTACTCTAATTTTACTGTAAATTTTACCTTGGCTGACCATGGAAAACTCTACTGCGCTGAAAACTTTTAACGATGACCAGGGTCAGACGGTTGAGGAGTGGGGGATGGCGGCGTTGGAGGCTCGTCGCCTCCGGTCTAAGCAGAGGGTAACAGCATTGGCATCTCGTAGGCATGGCTGGATTGCGTCAAACAGCTATTTTTATTCATCGTTGGGCAAGCTTTTGCGCCACATCGTTGAAGCCGGGCGCAGGGTCTTGGTGCTCCGTTCAGAGACGGGAGAGCTGCTAAAGGCAGTCCGACCCGCGGTTGGGGTGGGTATGGAGGTATCCGCTGAAATGGTTGCCGAGGCCTCAAAGGTCAACCCTGAGTTTCGCTATATCGAGGGTTTTCCAGATGGTAGCGATTTTAGCCAGCGCATTGGAGCGATGGACCGATTTGATTATATCGTAATCAATCAAGTAAACGACCTTGCGCAGGTGGAGACTGTGCTTGAGAACGTAGCGCCTCTCTGTGAGAGACACTCTCGAGTGCTCCTCTATACCTACAATTCTCTTTGGAGTCCGGTTGTCAGACTCGCTGAACGGTTAAACTTAAAGGTACACCTGGAGGAGCAGAGCTGGCTCTCTGAGGCTGATCTTGCCAACATGCTGCATCTTGCTGGGTTTGAGCTACTCTCAACGTACCGCATTATGTTGATGCCTAAGTATATACCTCTGGTATCAGAGCTTCTTAATCGTTTTGTAGCAAAGCTTCCACTGATCAATCGGCTCTGCATGTCGACTGTGCTCGTTGCGAGAAAGGTGATGCCACCGGTTCCTGCGTCTTCTGTGTCTGTTTCGGTGATCATCCCGTGTAAAGACGAGCGCGGTAATGTTGAGGATGCGGTGCGCCGTATCCCTGAATTGGGGCGATCCACAGAGATAATTTTCTGTGATGATAAATCAACTGATGGGACTGCTGATGAAGTACGTAGGATGCAGCAGCTCTATCCGAATAAGAGCATCAAGTTGCTCGAGGGCCCAGGTATCTGTAAGGCCCAGAATGTCTGGACAGGTTTTCGCGGAGCGACCGGCGATATTCTGCTTATTCTCGATGCGGATTTAACGACGATGCCAGAGGAGTTGCCGAGATTTATCGATACACTTCTTTCTGGCAAAGCCGAGTTCGCAAATGGTTCACGCTTAGTGTATCCGATGCCTGCCGCAGCGATGAAGGCTACTAACATGGTGGGCAATAAGTTCTTTAGCTTGGCCTTCTCGTATCTTCTCGACCAGCGGGTCAAAGACACCCTATGTGGCACCAAGGTGCTCTGGCGTAGCGACTGGGAGCGCATGGAGCGTTTCTTGGGCACCTGGGGCACGGAAGATAGATGGGGTGACTACGAACTTCTGTTCGGTGCTTCCAAGCTTAACCTGCGAATCGTTGACGTTCCGGTCCACTACCAAGAGAGGATATACGGTGTAACGAAGATGACTAAGGTCTTCAAGAACGGCTTGATTATGTTGCGCATGGTATATCGGGGATTCTTAGGTTTAAAGCTCGGCTACTAGGGAACCGCAGTGCGTCTAAGTTTGATAAAGAGGATTTTGCCGCACGGAGTAATTCCCATGGTAATGGGGGCCGTAGTGGCCCTCACGCTATTCCCGGTTTTTTTGAAGTATTTTGTAGGTCAGGAGAGTCCGCTAGAGGCTCAACTCTCTTTTACCTCAGACGTCCCAAGTGTAAAGGTGCAGTGGGATGACCCGCGAGTGATTAGCGAGCCGTACAAATTCATTCCGATTCCTGGACACTCTAAGCCTACCTCTGAGTGGCACGTTCGGATATCTAGTACCGGTGAAAGGCATCCTGATTCTCGATCATCAGAGGTATGGGTATTTGGTTTGGAAACACCGGAAAATCGCCTTGATCCCAAAGATGTCTCGACTGATGGAGCGAGTAAATGGTTTATCGGGCCAGATAAAAGGGCTGTAGGTGAAACTCTATATGCGGCAGCTTTCAACGGTCCAAAAGTGTGGGAGGGAAGGATCGTAGGCAGTGGACTAACTCTACATCTGCTAAATCATTCATGGAGCGGTAAGGTTGCGATCACAGTAAATGGGGTAACTGAGGACGTTGACCTTTATGCACCAAGTGATGGAGTGATCGTTTCTCGTCGTTACCCCAATTCTTCGGCAGCATCGCAGACTATGATGCAGGGCCGGATATCTTTCTCAGTGCCATCGGGGCAAACCTACACTGATGAGCTTTTGTTCTCATCATCCGGTGCAGGCTCAGTTGTGGTCACTGCGGTATCCAGTGCTGGAAGAGATCTAGCCCGCATAGGACCAAATAAATTCCAAAGCCCTAAGATGGGTCAGAGCATGCACCTGTACGCAGCTGGCTCGTCTGTAGCTGTGTGGTTAGCTTTTTCTGCACTGTTCGCATTTTTTGGGTCTTTCTTGAAGCCTATCGTCGTTACTGCTAGGGGAACGGTGCCGGTAAGATTGCCCGCCTTTATCCTCGCTGGCGTGGCTACAGGTCTGCTGATTGGGTGGAACTTGTTCGCCCTAAGCCTGAAGGTTGCCTTAGTGAATGCTGTACCGTCTTTTATTGCCTTTGCAGTGGTACTAGCTATAGCGGCTAGACTTTCTTTTGGGTGGCGCAGTGCACTGATAGGATTTTGGTTTTTTCTTACCCTACGCACACCTTTATTGGGCTCTACGTCTTTGTATGTTACGCATGCTGCTGCGCTGGTATTTGTGGTGGTAATTTCGTTTAAGCTCATCTTTGATTCAATCGGGGATATCTTTTGCCAAAGAATTACCCTAGTCGGATTTGCATTGATGGTACTGGTGAGCCTCACGCACCTGGGCATTATCTCACCATATACCTATGCAGCGATTAGGCCAGCATGGCCGGACCAGTATATCATGGGTATCGGTGGTGTTCTAACGAATGCCGACCTGCCGCATTTTATGGATCTTTTTCAAGCCTACACTAAGCCACAGCATGAAGCCGGTTTTTCGGTGGTGCTGCGGCGGTTCTTTTATGAATACTTGTGGTCAACAGCTTGGCCAGTGCAGCCTGTCTGGGTGGTAGGAGTTGTTATTAACTTATTGCTTTGGTTCGGGGCCATGGTGGCGCTGTTGCATTTAGCTCGGCACATTATAGTGTCGCAGCAGGGCCTGGCTGTCGTTGTGCTAGGCATAGGAGCCTCAATTGGATTCGCAGCGGTGGTCGGCCAGCCGATAGTATACCTAGCAGCGTATGCATGGGTACCCATCCTTCTTCTAAGTGTGGTGCATTTTTCGAACCGTGGACGTTGGAGAGAGCGGGAGTTTTATTTCGCCTTGATAGCTGCGGCAGCAGCAACTTACGATGTGTTGCCTCTGTCTGTAGCTGCGGCATTGACTTTGATTTTTGTGCGCCAATACACGAGTGCAATTCTGTGGTTGATTGTCCATTTCGCTGTTACGCTTGCCTGGTCACAGCTTACTTTGTCGCGAGTTCTAGGGACTTTTGGTAATCCATCTAATGCCGAATTTCTGACCAAAAGTATTAAAACATGGAAGGAATGTGTAATCAGCGGGGATCTTGAGGCTATTCGAATCTTGATAGTTCGAGGTTTTGAAAACGCGGCTTTCGCTGGTTTCGGAGTCGGGCTGCTAGTCATTCCCTGTCTGCTATTTGCTTTGCGGCGACCTGTCCGTCCGCAGGCTAAACTAGTAGTTATTGTATGTTTTATGCTTACATTTATGTACTTGGCGTCTAGCTGCGTAATAGCGCCCCAGCTTCCGGTCTGGAGTCCAGGGGGGCTAATACCTCGTTATTCGTATTACTATTATCCGGCATCGTTACTGGCGTTTGGCGTGCTGGCCGACCGTTTGCCACGATGGCTCTCTGGCGTGTTGGTTGGAGGCTTGGTATTGCTAGTCTTTGCTGATACCCTTGGATACTTCCAGCCTGCTATGCTACTGCATTACGGGAATTGGTACGGAACCTTTACTAAGTGGTAGTGCTATGAATTCGATATCTGCGCGTCTTGAGAGAGAGCGCGAACATGCACAAGAGATACTCGCGAGTGAGGAGAAGAACTGGAACTGGCACACGCCAGCCGGTAAGATTAGATTCGAGCGTCGTGTAAGATTTCTCAGCGAAGCTCTTACACCGGAAGTACGGCCAACAGCACGCGTAGTTGAGATAGGAGCGGGCACCGGTACATATTCGGGTCGGTTGGCCGAGGCATATCCGCTAATTGTTTCGACCGATATAAGTCCAGACCTGTTAGCACGCGCGAGACAGCGCTATCCTCACGTAAGCTTCGAAGTAATGGATGCGCATGGTCTGCCGCTAGAGGATAATTCTCTGGATGCCGTAGTGGGGTGCTCTATTCTGCACCACCTAGAGTGGTCAAGAGCTGTGCGAGAGTACTACCGTGTCTTGAAGCCGGGAGGAGAGATTCGTTTTAGTGAGCCAAATCTAATGAATCCGCAGATATTTCTGCAGAAAAGCATCCCGTTCCTTAAGAGACTGGCAGGAGATAGTCCGGATGAGTATGCATTTACGAGATTCGAGATCGCCAAGAGACTATCGCAGGCTGGTTTCTCGAGTATACGGGTGAAGCCATTTGAGTTCCTACATCCAGCGGTGCCGGAAGCATGGATATCGCGAATAGAAAGGCTTGAGAGCTGGGTCGAGGGTACATTCCTGAGAGAGATCGGCGGTTCCATTCTAATTGAGGCTCGTAAATGAACGGAACAGTCCAACGTGTTCTTATAGGAGCTTACTCTCTCATTAATAAGACAGGTGTTCTTAGAACAAGACCCTGCAAACTTGTTTTTCGCAAATCCTACTTTGCCTATAAGCGTCTATTAGAAGATCCGCTTATAGTCCTAATCAAGGCTGCCCCAAATGTTTGCCGTAACGGGCTAATCATCGATGTAGGAGCTAACCTAGGATACACTAGCTTGCTGTTTTCACATTATGCGGCTGCGGGCTGTGAAGTAATAGCCTTCGAGCCTGATAGGGCTAATTTTGAGACTCTTAAAGAAGTTGTTAGAGGTCGGAGTTCTATTCTTCCAGTTTGGGCAGCGGTAGGAGATGAAATTGGAGAGGTGCGCTTTTGGTCTAATCCAGGTCACCACGCAGATAGCAGAACTGTTACACCTGAGTTTCAAAAAGAGTTGGGAGAGGAAGAGGCGACCTATGCGGTCCCACTAGTGAGTTTGGACGCGTACCTTGAGCGTGAGAGGCAAGGTTGTGAGGTAGGATTTATTAAGATCGATGTCCAGGGATATGAGGAGAAGGTTTTGCGTGGCTGTGAGGCAACTATCTTGAAGAACCCTGATGTCGTTGTCGCTTTCGAATATTCTCCCGAATCTGCCAGGGAGCTAGGATTCTCGCCTGAGTTCCAGCTCTCATTTTTTCTGGAACGCGGGTTTAAGCTCTATTCACTTAGTAGAGCTGAAGGATTGCTTCCTTTCCGCAGCGAAGATCTCCCCAGATTGCTAGAAGGTCGAGGGTACTGTGACCTTGTGGCTTCACGCAGCCCTCTTTGCTAGTTTTAGCCGAGGCGGGCTAAGCGTTTGCTGCCATTGCCCCACCGCTTAGGCGCTCTACCAACTCATCATGAATCTCAACCAAGATATCATTTACATTGCGCGTAAGCCGCCAGTTTGGATAATGCTTTTGAAAGTGGCGCACATCAGATACCCACCAGATATGGTCACCAATTCGGTTCGACTCGGAGTACGCATAGTTCATCGGCCGCCCCGTGATCTGCTCGCATAGGGAGATCGCCTCTGCCATGGAGCAGTGGGAGAATCTGCTGCCGCCGATGTTATACACTTCTCCTGAGCGGGGCGCTTTATAGAATTCATTGAAAGCGCTCACCAAATCAAAGCTATGTATATTGTCGCGCACCTGCTTGCCCTTGTATCCGTAAACCTGATACTGGGTTCCAGTGATGGCACACTTCATTAGGTAAGCGAGAAATCCGTGCAGCTCCGCTCCTGAGTGGCCTGGACCAGTTAGGCAGCCGCCGCGGAAGCACGCAGTCATCATTCCGAAGTATCTGCCGTATTCTTGTACTAGAACATCAGCGGCAACTTTGGAGGCCCCGAACAGCGAGTGTTTAGTCCTATCGATACTCATCCCCTCGTCGATACCGTGGGTATAGTAAGCGTGCGAAGTGTCGATATCCCACCGCGTGTCATGTTCAACTAGTGGCAAGCTGTTGGGGGTATCGCCATAGACCTTATTAGTAGAGCAGAAGATAAATACGGCTTCTGGTGCATGGCGCCGGGTCATCTCAAGCATCACTGACGTGCCGTTTGCATTGACTGTAAAGTCAGTGAATGGTTCCTTAGCCGCCCAATCGTGAGACGGCTGCGCTGCCGTGTGGATCACAAGTGAGATATCAGAGCTGTACTCAGCAAAAATCTTGCCGATAGCGTCTGCGTCACGGATGTCAGCAGAGTGGTGGGTGAAGGAGTTCCCAAGGTCTGCATGGAGACGCTCTTGAGACCACTGAGTAGACGCCTGTGCACCAAAAAAGTAGCTGCGCATGTCGTTGTCTATGCCGACAACGCGCATGCCCTGTTTAGCAAAAAAACGGCACGATTCTGCGCCGATAAGACCTGAGGAGCCTGTGACGATGACTATACTCATGGGGGAGCCTTTGTTAAACAAACACTCCCCAGGGTAATCCAAACATATTCCTATTTCAACTATGGTAGGAGCATAAAAAAGCCTATAATCTGGGTCGGTTAGCGGCTCAGATCGGCGGATGTGTTGTCACTACTTCTCGTTTTGTATGGTAATCTAGAACTCCACTGCTGCAGCAAGTGATCCAGGATATTTTTGGCGATGATCTCGTTTCCGGTATCGACAACGTGAAAATGGTCGAGGAATGTAGTTTGAGCATCTAGCGAGTCAAGGGCTGATGAGAGATCGATGACCGGCACACCATTACGTTGAAGTGTTTTTGATGCCAGCTGCATATCGGGATGAGCACTACTCAGCGCGCACTCGATTGGCTCGCCCGTGCAATTCGGTTTAGGAGCCCGACTGGACTGTTGATGCGAACTCAAGTGAGGTTGAAGAAAGGCAAGAAAATGTATCGAATTTTTCTTGGTAAGCTCATGTGCTTCTGAAATGACAGAGGCCCACTGCTGCGCTGTTTCATCGACTAGGCGTCCTCTAATTTCGCTGTCATTCAGATGCGGAAATAAGGGCTGTATTTCCGGAGTACCTAGAATCTCTATGGTTCGTCGCATGGCAGTGCTGTGCTCCTTAAAAAAAGCGAGTATGGCATTGGCAGGGCTGCGCTTTTGTGCTGCAAAAGAGGCGCGATCGCTACTATAGATCGTCCCGTGAGGGTTGCCTCTGTACACTCCCTGAACGATATCATTGACCCCGTCGTAGAAGATTACAGCCCGCGGCTGATTCCCCTTAGAAAGCTCGATGGCCAATCGGCCTAGCTCCTGTGAAGCTTTGATTGAAGTAGTTCCGAAATTCTTCACCTTCCAGGGAATTGATCGTTGTACCAGGAGACGTTGCAAGATGCTTGGCCATGTCAATTCGTTTGGAACCTCGGAGCAATACGTAGTTGACCCACCAAAAACCCAAATTTCACCATCAGCGGGATCCAGAGAAGTATCCCATCCAGTAGTTACTCGCACTCCATTTTGAACTGTTATGAAAGGATCGCTTGAATCTTGCCGCAAGATTAAGTTCGTTCCAGCCTGTTGATACCATCCTACCTGTGCGATGGAGCTAAGCAGGAAATCCTCGGAAAACCATCTTTTAGAGCGATACGCTGGATGATTAACTCGTTTGGCAAACCCATCTATGTATCCAGGGGTAGAGAGTAATTTAGAGTATCGCGAGTCGTGGGTTGCACGAGCTCGCACCTTAGAGATGATATCATCTGTAAGGTTTGCCTCTCCTCGCTCAGCATCAGCTCGGTGCAGCTCGCGGTCTATTGATGGGAAGATAGAATCCACTACCCGAGCGCCTCCTTCCAGTATGAAAAGAAGAGCTGCGGTGGGGGTGAGAGATAATATGATTGTGAGAAGGACCTTTCGTAGAATTCCATAAGCTATGAATATTCCAGTGCCCAGGAATGCGATGATTACTACTAGGCTGGTTAAAGCAAATGCTCTGCGATCTGCTCTTGAGCGCTCCTTATCAAGTGGTACCTGGATAGAAGACACTCCTAATCGCTCCAGCCCGAGTGAAAGCATCGGTTGATATGTTCGATTCGATAAGACTAGAGCATCAATCCGTACATATCCGGCTGGTTCTGCGGAAAAAACTAGCTTCTCAGCTTTGCGGGGTAAGGTTATGGAAAATGGGATTGAGGTTGGGCGGGCTTGAGGGTTGAGGCCGTATGTCCATAAAGTGCCGTCACTCGGCTCGTATAGGTCGATTGTCTCCCGTGTATCGCCGATGCTGAGCATCAACTTCCCGCTTGCACGGCTTTTTAGGAGCATAATCCCGACTTCAGAAGCTTGTAAGTCAGCGCTGAGCTTCGACTTGAGTGTTGAAGTGCCCGCAAGTGCAGCAAACGGACTCCATGACGGTTGGTTGATCGATTCCCATGATTCGACGCCCGCCAGCTTGTCAAGCGACATTGGTCTTCCATCCTGTAAGAGTTGTACCGCATGAACTGCCGTTGCCCCGGACAGAGGGTTTTTTTCCGGTGATATCTCCGCGTTAAATTTTATCCGAAGCGTTTCAGACCTCGCGTATGGAACCGGTATAATAAACTGATCCAATTGCGAATCTGCAACATCGAGCAGAGTAGCCCTAATTCCGGTTACAGAGAGTCCGTACGTTATTTCAAGCTTTGCATTAATCGGTTCAGAAGCGATCCAGGATCGAGATACATCGAAAGCTGGGACCGCACAAAACATCGAAAAGACTGCGGCGGCTAATCCAAGTAACAATTCCGATCTAGGCGGCTTCATGATTACTATTTACTGTAAAATCGCTGTCTGTAAGCTTAAAAAAATACTCAAACTGGTCTCGAAAATTCGGTTTTTAGCCATGTTTTTGAGATGCGCGGCGAGATAAACAACCCGAGGCGGAAAAGCAGAAACTGTATCACCAAGATAAGCGCACGGATTATCACGAATCCTGAACAAATTAGCCTCCCCCATATAGTCAACCGTATGCAGAGTATAAATTCAAGGCCAGTTCTGGTAGTTTGCCAATGGGCGGAGCAGCTGTTGTCACTCAAGGCAAGGGTTATTAGCTCCTCATATTTGCTGTTTACTACAGCTCTCAAGCTATTTGTTGCTAGGTCTTACCAGTAGAGGCTTTGCAAGCAAAAGGATGTTCCTGGTGTGTCACCGGGGCGTCTAAGTCCTGGCATTTAGGAGGGGGGCTTGGTAGATATTTTGGGCGACATCTAGAGCTGATTAGCCCGAATATTGCACGAGAGTGCGATGTTCGGGCTAACAGGTGCATGGATGCACTTGCAAATTCCGAAGCGCAGCGTAGGAATTTGGAGCCTACAGTTTGTGTGGGCACTGTTGATAGTTGCCGTGTAGCTGCTATCGTCAGTTCCGAATATAATCTTCAAAGAGAGAAGATGTTCGTCGGATGATGTGCTATTTGCCTGTTATAGTTGTCTTTATCGGAAATTAACGGTGACTTATGGGGTTTAACGATTTAATAAGTGACTATTTAGTCGGGGAAGGTGGGCAAGAAACGCCACGTCACCCCTGTAGAGCCTGTGGTTCAGATAACACTCAACTGCGCGGTAGTAAGCCGGGCTGGACCTCTGCAACTGAATACTCATTCTATGATTGTCGAGCCTGCGGACTGTTATTTGTGGAACCCTTCGCTGGCTTCGAGGTTTATAACGACGCCTATTACCGAGGCGAGGGGCCTGACCCTTTTGTTGACTATGAATCAGAGTATCGCGACTGGCGCTCTACAGATCGGCGTATAGAACTCAATGACTGTGTTAGAATCGCGGAGCATTATCTGCGGAGAACGTTAGCAGATAGTGGAGTAACGGCAGAAGGGAGCACAGGAAGCTCCCCGAATTCTGAGCTAGGAAGACCTGTTCGCTGGCTAGACTTTGGATGTGGGGCCGGAGCGCTCCTCAAATGTTTAAGAGATCGCGGGGAGATTGCTGGCCGACCGATCAAGATAGTTGGTCACGATGTGGGTTCGTATGCCGAGGCTCTATCGTCCGTAGACCATTTCCAAATCCTCGCTATTGATGCTCTTAATCAGCAGCCGGATGAGAGTTATGATGTGATTTCGATGATCGAAGTAATCGAGCACCTACCAGCTCCCGCAGAACAGATTAATTTGATCTCGCGCCTGCTAAAGCCAGGGGGATTGCTATTACTAACCACGGGCAACCTTCAAAGTCCGATGGCAAAGCGTCAGGGTATCTTCTATGGATACTGCGCCCCAGAGATACACATTAGCCTTTTTAGCCCGCAAAGCCTGACTAAGCTTTATGAGCGCGCGGGATTATCATCTTTTCGAGTGAAATATCGGGGAGTGGTGGATTTTAAGGTGCTGAAAACCCTCAGACATCGACCGGTATTAAAATGTCTCGCACGACTATTGTTGCTGCTGCCGCCGATTCGAAGCATAGTCGATTTTCTGTTCGGAGTATCAGCGATGCCGTGCGCTATTAAGAGAGCGTAGCAAGATTAATCTCCCAGCAGGTCTTGACTAAAGCGGGACCGACATCAGTGTAGGATAAAAAAGGACAGAATATCACTCGGCGTCAATTTTGTGAGATTTTTAGTGAAGATTGCTGTCAGTGGCGCTAGCAGTAGGCCGCGGCTGTGATGGATTGGTAAGCCTTGCGCCTACAATCAAAAGAAATAGAAAATTTTTAGCCGTAAACGTGGTATTTTCGCGTACGCTCGGATGGCATGAGCCTCATCTTGCGATCAATTAGTTAAAGTTCAAGCGGAGCAGGCATTAATATAAATTAGTTACCACCTGCATGGTGGCCCAGCCTCTACCATACTTATATAGACGGATGGTGCGTTAAGTTAGTGAACCTGCCATTTTTCTCAGTCCATAATGGCAGCGCTAATCAAAATTAGCACACTTAGGTCTTGGTATTGATTCATTCGTTAAAACATCGGCGTTAGCAGCCTTGACCACTTGCTTCACAGCCCCCGGATGTTCGTGAAGCTTGGAAAAGCGATGGCGTAGTATAGCACTTACCCAGTTAAATGGATCTCTGAGGATGCGAATCTTCTTGCCCTCCTCAAATCCGCGGGAGGTATATGAAACAGGTACTTCTACCGGCACGTGTCCGAGGCGAATAAGCTTGCCCGTAAGTTCGTAGTCAAAATCAAAACGATTGGCCTCAAACAAAACTCCTTCAATGCATGACCGGCGAAATACCTTGTACATGGTGGTTGGGTCTGTGAGTTTCGTCCCGAATACTATATTAAATAGCGCGTGAAACAGGGTGCCGCCAAAGTTAAGCAGGGAAGCTTTTAAAGGCGAGTTCTCAAATTTTCTGATCTGCCAGCTGCCAGCAGCCATATGCCGACTGCCGAGAACAAAGGAGGCTCGTCCTTCCACGAGAGGGGCTAGTAATGCCGGATAATCGTTGGTGTCATACTCTGAATCAGCATCTTGAATGAGTACTAGGTCCCCTGTTGCCTCTTTTAGTCCCGCACGTATCGCATGCCCCTTGCCTCGAGGTGTATCTTGGAGCACTAGCTTAACTGAACCCGGCGATTGCAGATTAATCTCTCGCGTAAAATCCTGGCAGATGGACCGAGATGCATCACTAGAGTTGCTTTCGACAATCACTATCTCTTTATTTATTCCCTGGAGGTCTTGCTTCCACACCCGACGAAGTGTGTCCCCAACGAACTGTCCCTCGTTATATACCGCTACGATAATCGATAATTTCATAATGAGCCCCAGGCTTACAGGTAAGGGAGCATGCAATCATGCACTCCCGGCTGATATCTATTATAGCAGGGATTTTCACAATAGCGACTTAGTGCCATCAAAATCGAAATGAAATCTGACTTCCTCTAGTCCTGCAAGGGACATAGCCTGCCTGAGGCGGGCTCTATCAGCTGCATAAAACATCAAAAAGCCACCGCCCCCCGCTCCAACTAGTTTACCTCCAACAGCTCCGTTGGTCATACCTAGAGAGTACCACTCGTCAATCTGAGGGTTGCTCATCCCCCCAGATCGCCTGCGTTTATTCTCCCAGTGTTCATGCATGATCTCTCCAAACTCAGCGCAGCGACCCAACTCTAGGGCCTTTCTGCTCCTTGCGCCTAGTTCCCGGACGTAGTGCAGATTTTCGAACATCTTGGGGTCAGCCTTTTTGGTTCGGTCATCTTGATCTCGCAATATGCTGCCAGCCGCTCGATCAAAGCCGGTGAAAAATAGCAATAGATTGTCTTCCAGGTCGAAGAGAGTTTCGCGTGATACGGAGAGCGGTTGGGCCTCAACGCTGCCATCAGGATTAAATTCGAAACATGTTATGCCTCCATAGGCGGCTATATACTGGTCCTGCTTACCGATGGGCTCATGTAGGCGATTCAGCTCGATCTCGCATGCTAATTCGGCTAACTCGTTTGGTAGGATCATTTGTCGTTTGTGGGAGTATAGAGCTTTGAGCAAAGCAGTGGTAAAGCTACCTGAAGAGCCCAATCCGGTCCCCGAGGGTATGTCTGCTAGCGTAGTTATCTCGATTTGCTGCTCAGGGAAATTCAAACACGCCAGGGCTTCACGAATTATTGGATGCTCAACTTCATGAAATGAATTAACTCGCTCCTGTTTTGAGTATTTAAGATATATTCCTGGTAGAAAGGGACGCATTACCGTTACGTATACGTACTTGTCTATCGCAGCCGAGAGAACAGTTCCGCCGAATTGGGTGTAGTATGACGGTAGGTCTGTTCCGCCGCCACCCAAGCTAATACGAAGTGGACTACGTGCGATAATCATATCCTGACCTCTTGTAGATTGACTCTACTATTTTTACGGCAGCATAGGCGTCGTGAATACTAGAGCTAGGAGCTCTTCTAAGCCGGACATCCTCTAAAAATTCCTCGAACTCTCGTTCCCACGAAGTATCTCGCTGCGGGTACTCCCAAGATGTTGTTTCTGGCGGCCCCATCTCAGGGAGCATCTTGTACCACGTCAATCTTTCAACGCCGTAACTGCCACCAAGCCCTTCAATCTGAAGTTTGCCATGGCGGCCGTAGATTTCAAAAGAGAATAGGTTTTTCCACTCCGAACAACTAACGTGAAGGAAGGCAGTTTGGAGTTCGGCAGTGCGCAGGATCATAAAGGCATTGTCGTCGACGGGCATATCCCAGAAGCAAGTCTGGGCATGCCCGTTGACCTCCGAAAAGTCGCCGAGAAACCAACGTGATAGATCTATGAGGTGAACGCCTTGGTCAATCAGCTCACCTCCACCCGAGATCTTAGGATTGGCTCTCCACTCCTTTTCGTATCCAATACGGCCGCCGTGTCCATATCGGGAGCGAATAAACATAAGGGGCCCAATTGCACCTTCGTCAATAAGTGCTCGAGCTTTGAGTAGGGCTGGATGATAGCGATGATTAAAGCCTACTCGAACTAGACCACCAGAGCGCTTAGCGGCCTCTATGATATGACTGATCTCTTCAGCGCTCCGTCCCGCAGGTTTTTCTACTAAAACGTCCTTCCCAGCAGAAAGCGCCTGAATTGCTAAATTCGATAAAGAGTCGTTGGGAGTGGCAACGATCACTAAACGTGTTTCCGGGTCTGAAAGAGCCATAGACACATCCGAGGAGGACCGCACATCCTTGTACCTGGCAGCTAAAGCTTGAGCGCTGACCAGATTGGTATCAATACACCACCGCAGCTCGCAACCACATAGGGCGGCTGAGCGTTTGAGCCCGATAAGACCGCACCCGATAATCGATACGCCAAACGTGCTCATTTATCTCCCCAATCAAAACCACGATCTTTTCCGATTAACCGCCGCAGCGTATACACATCTGAATTGTTCAGTTCTGAACGGTAGAGAGGAAATTGCTCCCAGTTATCCCACAAAGCACTGATTAGTTTTCCGCTGATTCCATCACTTTGTGGACTGGCAAGGAAGAGGCATAGCGATACCGCAGGGCCAAATGGAGCCCCACCTGAATCTAGCTGCTCAAGAGCTCGCTTGTATGCGGCTTCTCCGATCCTCTCTGGGCCAGCGTCTAAAAGTTCACCTAGAAGGCGAGTATTCAGCGCGCCAGGTGCAACGGAATTTACATCGATGTTAAACTCACGAAGATCTTCAGCAAGAGACTCTGCATACCTGACTACAGCTACTTTTGAAGCGGCATAGGCTGTGAAGCGTGGGTTTGGTTGAGTCGCGCCTCCACCCGAGAGTTGTACAATTTTGCCGTAGCGCGCGTGCTTCATATACGGTACAACGGCCCGCGTCATTAAAACCGAACCGAAAAGATTGACCTGAATAGTGTAGGTCCACTCATCCCAAGGAATCTCTTCGGTCGGGCCCTTAGGTCCATGAATTCCCGCGTTGTTGACGAGAATGTCTATTTTTCCGCTAAAAAGCTTGGAAGCGCTCTGGATAAGCCGAGTGACATCCGCTTCCTTTGAGACATCAGCTGTAATAGCAGCCAGACTTTGGTCAGCGCTGAGATTGGAGCGAAGATTAGAGGCTGCAGCTTCAAGAGCTTCCCCGTTTCGGGCGCACATGCAGACGTTAGTCCCAGCCGCGACAAAGGCAGCAGCAAGTTGCAAGCCAAGTCCCTGACTTGCGCCGGTTATGATTGCTGTCTTACCTCTGAGTCCCTCCATCTGCATGGTCCTCTAGCAGCGCTCCCTAGAGCCTACTCTCAAACACCCACTTATTATCAAGAAGCCAGCGCACTGTCGCCTTTACACCTTGCTCAATTGAGAGCTTGGGTTCCCAGCCCAGTGAGTTCACTTTGGAGGTGTCGAGAAATATAAACGGATTGTCGCCAGTCCAGCCGCGCTCGCCACCAGAGGTCTCTATCGTTGGCTTCACACCCAATTCTTGGCAGATCCAACCGACGGAGTTGAGAACCTCACAGTATTCTTTCGTGCCAAGATTGAATACTCCGACATTGTGTTGCTCGGATGTAGCAGCACGTTTGCCAATGGTCCACAGAATAGCATCAAGGCAGTCCTGGACGTATAGGTAAGATTTTCTCTGCTTGCCGTTACCTAGCACGCGCAGGTGCGCTGGGTTTGAAATGAGTTGCTTGCAGAAATCAAAGACGTGCCCGTGCGTGTATCGCTCGCCAAGGATGGAGACGAAACGAAAGATATAACCCTCGAATCCGTATCCCTCACAATAGGCTTGTATTAGCCCTTCGCCGGCGACCTTTGATGCTCCGTAGAGAGAGGTCTGGACTGGAAATGGCGCGTCCTCCGGAGTAGGGATGACTTTCGCCTCGCCGTACACAGAGCCGGTTGATGAGAAAGCAATCCGCTTTACATCGTTGGCCCGCATCGCTTCGAGGACATTAAAGGTTGCAATCGTATTCTGCTGAAGATCGCGCTCGGGGTGATTGAGCCCAAACCTTACGTCGGCGTTGGCAGCGAAGTGAAAGACGATGTCCACACCGATAAGAGCTTCTTGAAGTTCGTTGAGCCTGAGGGTGTCTCCGCGGACTAGTCTAAACCGCGAGTTTTTTGATGCTGCCGAAAGGAACAGCTCCTGGCCGGTTGAGAAGTTGTCAAATCCGACCACTTCATGCCCAAGAGAGAGCAGTCGGTCAACCATGGAGCTACCGATGAAGCCGGCGGCTCCAGTAACCAAGGCTCGAAGGGGTTGGTTAGAGAGGGGTGTCGTCATGGTATCGCTCGAAAAATCCGGGGCTGTCAGGTGTCTTTATTTGGGCGCTCCGCGGTTTGACACGTGACTGAAAGAGCATGTAGCATTCTTGGTTTTAAATCAACCAATAGGGCGGATTTGAAGTCAAATTACCGGTTGCTCAAGGGTGGTACGGAATATGTCGCGTTCTGGAGGATACAGTGACAGCTGAGCCGATTCTTCCAGTAGTGGTGCTAGCAGGGGGCCAAGCAACCCGGCTAAGGCCGATAACGGAGACCATTCCAAAATGCCTGGTTGAGGTTCAGGGTGTGCCATTTATCGATATCCAGCTCCGACAGTTGGCAGGCCAGGGTGTGCGCCGAGTGTTTTTGCTGGTGGGCTACCTTGGCGAGATGGTGCGGCAACACGTAGGCACCGGCGAGCGGTATGGGCTCTCAGTAACGGTGGTTCAGGATGGGCCTAAATTACTCGGGACAGCCGGCTCGATCAAGGCAGCTCGCTCCCTCCTTCCTCCCATGTTTTTTGTTCTCTACGGGGATTCGTACTTGCGGTGCTCATATGCTGATGTTCAACGAGCGTTTGAGGCTGGTGCAAGACCTGTACTGATGACTGTGTTTAGGAACGATAAGCAGTGGGACACTAGTAATGTGATATTTGCAGATGGCAGAGTGGTCAGGTACAGCAAAAGAAACCTTTCGCCAGATATGCGTCACATCGATTATGGACTTATGGTGTTCAGTCGAGATGTGTTTGATACTGTCCCCGATTGGGAGCCCTATGATCTCGCAGCGGTGCTTGAAGAGCAGGTTAGCAGGGGTAACGTGACCGGGTTTGAGGTTAATGAGCGCTTTTATGAGATCGGGTCGCACTCAGGGTTGAAGGATTTAGGTGAGTTTTTTGAATCGAGTGCAATTCGCAGCAGCGCAAGTTAGTGCTTGGGAGTGGTGCGTTTGCAATAGATTGTTTAACCGTTATTAACATGGATAGGGTGATTGCTATGGAGTTCGCAGCGAAGTTTCTCGATGAAGTTCAAGAGGTGTGTCGCCGTCTAGATTGTGCAGAGATTGAGCGAATGGCGCAGTTGTTGGCAACGGTTCGTGAGTCAGGCGGGCGTTTGTTTATTCTGGGAGTCGGTGGTAGCGCCGGTAACGCCGCGCACGCAGTGAACGATTTTCGAAAGATAGTTGGCATTGAGACCTACGCGCCAACAGATAATGTGTCTGAGCTTACTGCTCGCACGAACGATGAAGGTTGGAGTACGGTTTTTTCTGAGTGGTTGGCGGTGAGCCGCCTTTCATCAAAAGATGCAGTGCTGGTGTTCTCCGTGGGTGGGGGCGATCTAGCGCGTAATGTGAGTCCAAATCTCGTGGAGGCCCTGAAGTATGCCAAGGAGGTGGGGGCAAGGATAACTGGTATCGTTGGTCGTGATGGTGGATTTACTAAGACTATGGCTGATGTCTGTGTTGTAGTTCCAACAGTTAATCCGGACCACGTTACTCCCCACAGCGAGGCATTTCAGGGGGTAGTGTGGCACCTGCTAGTATCCCATCCACTCCTGAAAAAGCGGCAGACTAAATGGGAGGGAGCGGCTCGATGAGCGGACCCAGAGCCGTTTTTCTTGATCGGGATGGAGTTCTGAATGCCTCGGTTGTACGACATGGCAAGCCCTATCCGCCGGCCAACATAGCAGAGGTTGTTGTTCCTGATGATGTCCCCGAAGCGGTATCTATGCTGAAACGTGCCGGGTTTCTTCTTATCTGTTGCACGAACCAACCTGATGTTGGTAGGGGAACCCAGAGTATTCAAGAAGTTGAGCGGATAAACCGGTATCTTGCTGATCTCCTTGGATTGGACTCCGTTGAGGTGTGCTACGATGCAGCAGATGGAGGGCCCCGCAGAAAGCCGGAGCCGGGGATGCTGTTGGATGCAGCAGATCGTTTCAGTATCGATCTGTCGAGGAGCTTTATGGTTGGGGATAGGTGGCGTGATATCGAAGCTGGCCGTAGAGCTGGCTGCACACCGGTTTTCATAGACCTGGGTTACCACGAGCAGTGGCCGGTAGCTTTAGCAGAGCATGTGGTGTATTCATTAAGTGGTGCAGCTGAGCTAATAATGAAGCTTGCGAGATAATATTTTTTTATAAGCTGGTTAATAGCTAGGTGGGTAAGAGTTAACTTTATTGTTTCGGTTTGTGGCTATGGAAACTGTGACGCTTGAATCTGTGACTCTTGAAGCTTTAAGGGTGAAGTTGTTTGCCGATGGAGCTGACAAGGCCGGGATGCTTGAGATGTACGCTAATCCCTACATCAAAGGTTTCACCACTAATCCAACGTTGATGCGCAAAGCGGGCATATCGGACTATCTTGGCTTTGCACAAGAGATTTTAGAGCATATTCCAGACCGGCCGCTCTCTCTTGAGGTTTTCTCGGACGATTTTGCAGAGATGGAGCTACAAGCTCTCAAGCTTGCCCGTTTAAGTGACACAGTTTACGTAAAGCTCCCGATCACCAACACCCGCGGAGAGTCGGCGTTACCGCTGGTTCGACGCCTAGCGGAAAGGGGAGTCAAGACAAATGTAACGGCAGTCATGACTCGAAAGCAGATAGAGGAGTCGCATGAGGCCTTGAAGAATGGGCCGGCCTGCTACTTATCTGTGTTTGCCGGTCGCATAGCCGATAGCGGGATTGATCCAGTGCCGCTAATGCGTGAGACGGTGCAGCAGATCAGCGGGTCATCGAATATAGAGCTTATCTGGGCCAGCCCGCGGGAACTGCTCAATGTTGTTCAGGCTCACAATGTAGGGTGCCACATAATCACTGCGACCAATGATATCTTGAAAAAGCTGCCACTTCTGGGGAAAGATTTAGGGCAGTTTTCTCTGGAAACAGTTCAGATGTTCAGGAGCGACGCGGTTCAGGCTGGATTTTCGTTGCCTCTTAACGACGACCTACCTATGGCTGGTAATCAGTAGGCTGAAGCCTAGATTCTCACGGAAAGCGCCGCACAGCGGCAGAGAGTGAGGTTGGGTCCGAAATTTGACTGGCATCCGCTTGAGGCGGATTTAGAGCGAGCAGTGCAGAGTAATCTTTGTGGATGGTGAGTATGAGTGGGGTAGCTTTAGCTGATCAAGTTTCAGGGGCTGGTGGGGCAATCGTCCACTCTGGGTGTGTAGCCTGCGGGGGTAGCGCCGTGCACTCATTTCGCTCGTTTAAGACGCGAAGTGTAAGTCAGTGCTCTTCGTGTGGTCTTCAATGGCAAAATCCACAACCTTCGGATTCGGAGTTGGCTGAAATCTATGGAACTTACTATTTCATCGGCTCTGATGATGGTGAGGTTCGAGCCCGGAAATTGCTAATCAAACAGCTGACGGCGAAGTTGTACCTGGACATGATCGAAGGATACCGAGCTGCTTCGGGTAGAGGCGCTGATGCTGGAGGGGCAATTCTAGAAGTAGGCAGCGGGCAGGGTGAATTCCTCAGCGAGGCTCTAAGTCGGGGCTACTCGGTAACCGGGGTAGAGTACTCGTCCGATGCCTGTGAGTCAGCGCGTTCATCTCTGGCTGAGCTAAATCCGCAGCGGGATAGGTTTAGCATAGAGCAGGGGGCGCTAGAGGCAGTTAATCTTCGTCCTGGCACTTTCGATCTCTGTGTGATGAACGATGTGATCGAGCATGTTCGGGAACCTCAGAAGACACTGGCACGCTTAAGAGAGTTGCTGAAGCCAGGAGGGGTTATCTTCATTGCAACGCCAAGCCTGGATTCCTGGTCTGCGAAACTCATGGGCAGTCTATGGATGGAGTACAAAGATGAACACCTTTTCTTTTTCTCAAACAAGTCTCTGACAAAGATACTGGAGAATAATGGGTTCTCCCGTGTGGCATTAAAGCCTGGTCTAAAGGTGTTGACGCTTGAGTATGTGGCGCAACACTTCGATAAGTTCCCAGTACCGGGATTCTCTCCATTGGTTAAGGGGTGTGTCGGGCTCCTACCCCGTTCTGTTGCCAGGCGACCTATTCGAATAGTGGCAAGTGGGGTAATAGCCATGGCAACAGCTAGCTAACTGTTGTACTTTGCTTGATATGCTGTTTGGTATTGCTTGATCGGGGGCGCTTAACCGGGGCGCTTGATAGGGCCGCTTGACAGGGCCGCTTGATAGGGGCTCACGCTGGCAAGTACAGCTCCCTTGGTGTAAGTTTCTAGGCTGCACATGCACACTATCGCGCCATCTTCACAATCTGACTCTTTGCTTCAGGTATTCACCAATGTGCTTGCGCCGTGGCATACCCTAAAGGAATCTCGAGGGCTGATTGCCAGCCTAGCGCGCCGAGAGGTGCGCGCTCGCTTTGCAGGTACGTTGCTGGGAGGGGCTTGGACGGTCATATCGCCCCTGATTATGTTAGCGATCTATAGTTTTGTTTTTGGGGTTGTTTTTAAAGGTAAGTGGGGACAAAGCAACGAGCAGAGTCTGGCCAACTTTGCTCTCATAATCTTCTGTAGTATCTCGGCATTTGCCATCTTTCAAGAGTGTCTGGTCAAAGCGCCATCATTGGTGATTTCGCAGCCTAATTTAGTAAAGCGAGTGGTGTTTCCAACAGAAACCCTGGTACTAAGTTCCCTAGCAGCAGCGCTCTTTCAAGCTCTGATAAATTTCACCTTGGTGATCTGCGCTCTCTATGTGCTGAACGGCGCGGTTCCAGTGACGGTGCTGTTGCTTCCTGTAATGCTTTTACCTTTGGTATTCATGACCCTTGGGGCAGCCTGGCTCCTTGCAAGTTTGGGAGTTTTTTTCCGCGATATACAGCATATAGTTGGTCTTGTAGCGAATGCTTTGCTTTTTCTGACGCCGATATTTTTCTCACTAGAGATGTTGCCTTCATCAGTGAGATTTTACGCTGAGCTGAATCCGTTGGCTCCGATCATTGAGGGGATAAGAGATGTAGTTTTGTGGGGAGAGATTCCGAATCTGAACTCTTTTGTCGTCTCTCTGGTTATATCTTGGTGTGTAATGCAGCTAGGGTATGCTGTCTTTATGCGTCTCAAGCCAACTTTTGCCGATGTCATCTAAGGGAACTAGGGAGCCATGGCGCTGGTGCAAGGATTCGAATCAGAGACGGGTAGGAGCTTAGACACATTGGCTACAGCTGAGGGTCGACGAGCAGCAGAGGATTTGGTCATCAATCTCTCCGGAGTTTCAAAGCTGTATCGTATTTGGGCGTCGCCAGCTGCTCGATTTAAGGCGCCGGTTCTGTCAAAGGTGGCGGGCCTATTGCCGGCAGCTGCAAAACTCCGTGATAAATTAAGCGCTAAAGCTGCTGGCATGTGCCGAGATTTCTATGCAGTGTCTGATGTCAATCTACAGGTGCGCAGAGGTGAGTCAGTGGCGATCGTTGGTCGAAACGGTGCCGGAAAGAGCACTCTGCTGCAGATAATTGCCGGAACTTTACAGGCCACATCAGGCAGTGTTGCCGTTCAGGGAAGGGTGGCTGCTCTATTGGAATTGGGAAGCGGATTCAATCCGGAATTTACTGGCCGGGAGAATGTCTATTTGAATGCGTCGATTCTCGGGCTGTCTAAAGACGAGATTAACCAACGCTTTGAATCGATCGTGGAATTTGCAGAGATAGGTGAATATCTTGATCAACCTGTAAAAACCTATTCCAGTGGCATGGTCATGCGGCTCGCCTTTGCCGTCCAAACAGCTATTGAACCAGATGTCCTGATTGTTGATGAAGCGCTCTCTGTAGGGGACAGCCTGTTTCAAGCTAAATGTATGACGCGCATGCGTAAGATGCTTGATAATGGCCTGACGTTGCTTTTTGTAACTCACGATGTGTCTTTAGTCACCCAGCTATGCCGTAAAGCTCTTTATTTGCGAAACGGTGAGCAGAGACTTTTTGGTAATGCAGCAGATGTGGTCGATCTCTATCTAAGGGATTTGCGTGACACCCAGGCAGGAGTTGTTAGAAGTGATTTAAAGCCTATAAGTAGCGATACAAGTGAGGTGACCCATGCCTCATCATCAGTGGAGTTTTTAGAGGACGCAGGCTTTGATGATCGTGTTAAAAGCTACCGCTACGGTTCGGGACGTGCGCGAGTTAGAGCTTTGCAAATACTTGGAGCAGACGGTGAGCCCTCGATTTCTTTCTGCTTCAGGGAAAAGATAACGGTACGTGCCCACATTGAAACCTACGGTGAAGTTAGTAATCTAAATTGTTGTCTGCTTATAAGAAATAGACTCGGTGTCGAGATTCTTCACGCTACGTCTCACCAATACAGACACCGCTTCCCAGTGATGAAGACGGGAGAACGTATAGTGGTGGATATATCCTTTGAGAATATTTTAAAGGCCGGCCAAGGATATGCGATCAGCTTTACTGTGAATGATACCGTTACCCCAGAGAGCCAAGAGATACTAGATCTAATCGAGTTGGCGGCGTCATTTGAGGTCAGACATGACCCTACTAATCCAATCTACTACTTGATTTGGCATCCATTTGAATTTTCTCATCACGCGACACTAGGCGGTGAGGTGCTCTTATGAGGGTAGGTGTATTGTCTCAGGAGATGTATCCCCTTTTCTACGGGGGGATTGGCGTCCAGATGTACCTAGTAGCAAAGTGTCTTGTAGAAGCTGGGCATTCAGTCGAGTTTTTTACCAAAGGGCTAACTGGAGCCCATCCAGATATGGCTTCTCAGTTACCTGCGGGTATCAGAGTGCATTTTGTGTCTTCGCACTCTACACCTGACTGGGACTATCTTCCATCACTCTCCTACGCACGCAGAGCTGAGCGACTGGTGAGAAAAGTACATGAGCAAAGTGAGCTCGATTTGCTTCTGGTGACCGATTTTGGGGGGGAATCATTATTCTTACAGTTAGCGCCACTTCTGAGAAGGGACGGTCGAGATGTTCCTATGGTGATGACAATTCACGGAGCATCAAGAGATGTAAATCAAGCTAACCTAAGGACTTTGACGTTAGAGGATGAGATAATCTGCTTGCAGGAAGAGATAGCGATTGCGTGCAGCTCCGTGTGTCTAGCGCCAAGCCAGATTTACTGGAAGCAAATACTGGAGAGGCTAGATTTAGCCGAGATGCCGGTCCGAATCATTCCTAATTTCTTTAACCGCGAGCTATTTTCCGACCCTATCCCATCAGTGTCCTCTGGAAGCGAGCACAAAAGCGACCGGAAAAAGATCGTATTCGTAGGGCGACTTGAGTACCGCAAAGGCATAGATATTCTGCTAGCTGCTTTTGATAGGGTGGCTTCTTCAAGGAGCGATATAGAGCTACATATCGTAGGCCGGGATTTGGAGTGGTCAGAATATAAGGGGTACTTTAGCGAGTATTGGCTCAGTAAGTTGTCTCTAGAGGTTGCTCAAATGGTCCACTTTCATGGGCATAAATCACCTGAAGAGCTAAAGTCATTGATCCAGTCAGCGTATGTAGCGGTATTTCCATCACGATGGGAGCCTTTTGGAATCGTGGCACTAGAGGCGATGGCAACTGGGATGCCAGTAGTAGTCACAGCCGGCACAGGATTAGCTGAGATAGTCGGTGCTAGGTATGAGCTATTAATCGATCGAGACTCGAGTGATAGCGACCTTGAGCGAGTGCTAAAAAAAGTAATAGACGACGATGTGCTTCGAGATCGCATCGGTGCGGAATGTAGGATACTAGCCGATGAGTTGTGTAATCGAGCTCAGAGAGATCTATTAGCGGCACTTAACGAGCTTCAATCTAGAGGATTGTCGTCTAGTCGTAAGCTTCCCGGAAGATTGATTGCTAGGTTGCAGGCTTCAGTGTTGGAATATGGAGTAGGATGTGCGGCCGCGTCGCGAAATGATTCTCATGAATTGATCAAAGCGGTAGAGGTCAGGGACGCAATTATTCAAACCGAGCAGCAAAAGATATTGCAGAAAGATACAGAGATTCTTAAGAGAGATGCGATCATATCCGCTCAGCAAGAGGAGATTGCTCGATTAAAAAGGTCACCGCAGGGGACACATTAGGAGTATTTGAATCGGCAAGAATGGGTGAACGACGTTTACTGGGGATATAGAAAGTGTTAGCGCGGATAGCGGAAAAGTTCCGATTAAGGCGACAGGGTGCTAAAACGCACCACATCCTTGTTCTTGTCGAGGAGGAGATTTTCTGTCCAGTGACCTACGTACGTGTCGTCAATCACCTGCAGCATGCTCCGGCTGGGTGGACGTCAGAGATATATGTGCTTCCTAGGGAAGCCGACCGTGCCCAGGAGAGGTTAAAGAAAGCCTCGCTGGTTTTCATGGCCCGGTGCGTAACATCTGAAGCTCTGCGGATAGCATCTCAGGCCCGTAGTGCCTCGGTGCCGGTGGTTTACGATATAGATGATTATCTCTGGCGGCTTCCAGAGTATCTGGATGCCAAGAATGGTGCTTTAGCAATCGATGAAATCATCCGTCAGGCAACGGTTGTTACAACTCCATCGGAAGCATTAGGAGAATTTATTCGCGAGCGCATTCCCGGCACAGCAGTGGTGCGAATATCTAACGCAGCTAATCTGCCTATGCCAGAGTCGCCGACAGCAGAACTGACGGCAGTGATGGCAAATAGCGATTTCTTCCGATTAGCGGGGTCAAAACAAGCGCTGTTCGAGGCGATGAAAGAGGCGGCTCGTTCTGCTAATCGCAGAGTATGGTTGTACTATCTCTCCAACGATCCTCCCGAATACTGCACGGACGACCCTAATTTGCAGATTATCTGGTGTGGAGTTCGTTCCTATACCTCGTACAGAGCGCTACTGAATAAATTCAAGCCGGACCTAGCATTGGTTCCTCTGCCAGAGGACCATTTCAGCCGCTACAAGTCTGTGATTAAGTTTGCCGAATTCGGAGCTAGTGGTATCGCGACTATTTTTAGTGACGTGGAACCCTACAGAGGGTTTGTCAGGCATGGAGTAGATGGTTGGCTGTCAGGGAACTCTCCAGCAGAGTGGCGCCAGACAATGCACGCTGTCTTTTCATTGCCAAACGACGAGCTGCGCCTTGTTAGTGAACGTGCTCGCGAGAGGTCTCTAGGGCAATTCTCATCAACATCAGTTCGCCAGGAGCTCTTTGCTCTTTTTTCTAGTCTTAAAACCGAAAAAGTTAGTTATGATCGAGGTGGCATTTCTTTACCTCAGCCGCAGAACTTTACCTTTCAAGAGGCGTACTCCTACATCGTAGATGTTTGGCGTAACTCTAGTAGCCACAGGAAAGCATAAGACTCATGGATAATAGTTGTCCCATTATTACAGGTGTATTGAGCCTACACCGCGAAGGTGAGTTGTTGCGTGACTCATTTCGATCGCTTCTCGCTGCTTTGCGGCGCCTCGATATTGAAGGTATTGCCTGGGAAATGCTTTGCATTCTGGATAGAAGCGACGACCACACCCGACAGGTAGTGGCAGAGGAGATGGATAAAAATGAAATTGTGGGAGAACGACTTAAGGTACACGAGGTAAATAGGGGTGACCTGGGTCTGAGCCGCAACGAGGCTGCTCGACTCGCTCAGGGACATTTTGTTGGTTTTCTCGATGGCGATGATCTGTGCAGCGCTGAATGGTTATTAAGAGCATACCGGTGCTGTGAACGCGATAGGCGATTGATTGCTCATCCAGCAGCTAATATCTATTTCGGCCGCAGTAAGGGAATATTCGTTCATCCCGACCAAGTGCGCTATGACATCCGTTCACTGTTCTTCCACAATCTGTGGACCGCACTCTCATTTGCTGCACGAGATGTTTATTGCTCACTGCCCTACGAAGCTAACGAACTGGATAGCGGTTTGGGATATGAGGATTGGAATTTTAACTGCCGATCGATCGCCGCAGGGTATAAACATGTAGCAGTTCCGCAGACCTGTCACTTTATACGTGTTAAAGCCGAGAAAGAGGGGTTGTGTGAGCAGAGTGCGGCACAGTTATGTGTAATTAAGCGTGTTCCTCTGTGGAGTCGATTAGCTGAGGAGAGTGAGGTTCTCTCAACAGATATTAGCGACAGTGAGCTTGCAGGGCTTGTAGCTAATGATCCGCAAAGGATTAATATTCGTCAGCTACCGCAGTGGTTGCGGGATGAGGTTTCCCGCCAAGCTCCGTCCATCGGAAGTGATGATTCATTGGCTAATATATCTCCCCCCACACTCAATAAGTTGGCTTCGTTTCTGCCGCAACCTGTTCTAAAGCGGATCGGCGCTGGTGTACGTGAATTGCATTTTATTGCGTCCGCATCTTTGGGCTGCCGTTCAACCGCTGACAAACTAGTGGTTTGTGATGATGCGCTGAATTGGCCAGATACGGAGGAGCCGTTAGTGCTGGCGCAGCTAGAAAGACATCTGCACGAGAGATTAGTACTGTTTGTAGGCGCGCTCATCACGCAGACGAATTGCTCAAGAATTCACTTATGGGACAGTATCAAAGCGCCTGCTTTAATAGCCAGACTGCAACAGTTGATTCGCAGATGTAATGTAACTGTTGTATGGCATCAGATGATCCCAGGAGACTTTCCAGCTCAGGTGAGCTCGCAGGAAATGGATGTTCTTCCTGAAGCATGGCGGCTGCAGTCAGAGGTTAATTCTAGCGCAAAGACGCTATCGTATGGCATAGACGCGCCGAGAGAAAAGGATCAACTGCGGGTTCTGTTTCTGATTGATTGCCCGAGAGATCGAAACCCATGGGCCAGCCAGTCGATTTGGTACCGAGTTATAGGGCCGGGGCAGGCATTACAGGCGCGCGGGCACGAAGTGATGTTCGGGTTGCTCGGTGAGGAAGACTTTTGGCGGGTAATTATCGAGCGTTATAGGTGTGATATAGTAGTTACCCATCGACCAGGTAGGTCACGGCACTTTCAGGAGCTGCGACGGATCACTCGACAACGAGGTGTACCCCTGGTTTACGAAGTCGACGACAACATCATATCGCCAAGCGAGATACGGCACGCTGAGCATCTGAAATTACGAACCGCTCGTGAATTAGAATCGATCGTTGCTTGGGCGAATGAAAATGTTCAGTGTTTGAGTGAGTGCGATGCAGCTATTTTTGCGACCCCGGAATTGCAGGCGTGTGCACAAGGAAAACAGCTACATAGTTGGGTGGCGCCGAATTTCATACCTGATTTTTATAAGCCCCCATCCGTGCTCCCAGATATAGCTGCTCGAAAATCGGGCCAATTCACCCTATTTTATGGACCAGGGTCACTTGAGCACGGTGTTTACTTTGAAGCGATCGGCGCCCAATTGGCAGAGGCGCTTAAAGCTATACCGGATTCGAAGTTAGTTTTAGGGGGCGGGCTTTCAGCTCCTACCACTTTAGCCAGTATGGCCAATAGAGTGGAACGGATTCCGCGAGTAGCGCCGCAGCTTTATATGCAGTGCCTGTCCAAAGTTGATGTGGTGCTAGCCCCTATCGTCCTAGACCCATTCTCGAAATGTAAGAGCTGGATTAAGGCATTAGAGGCGACAGCAATGGGTAGCCAGTGGATCGGTTCAGCGCTGCCTGACTATGAACGTTTTACCCACAAAACGGCCACAGGTGCGGTGGTAAAGAACGAAGCAGGCTGGGTAGAGGCGATTAAGGAGATGCACTCGCGAGTTGTTTCTGGTCATCGCGGAGATATTCCGGAGGGTTTCGGCGCTTGGATGTCAGATCATGTTGATGAATACGCAGACCTACTTCGAACAATACGCAATAATCATGGCTCTTCCGCGCGGGTTATGCCGCAGACTAAGTTTGCAGCTAGCGATCTGGAACAGGAGCCGGTGCATTGTCAGGTATATTGGGCGTGCGCTGCTGGCGGATTTAGTGAGGAGCGGTCTTTAAGATGCAAGGTAGTCACAGGCCAGTTGTTGACCTACTCATTTAATGTTGAAGCCCCAGGAATATCAAAGTTAAGAATTGATCCGATCGATGTAGCTGGGACCACAGAGGTTGTTGAGTTGGTGGTGCGAGGTACAGGAGGTAAGAAAGTCATATTCAGAGCGGACGAACGTGGAGGGTGGGGTAGGCTTGTTATTGCGGGTGCACAGGCTGGCCAAAGTAGTCTAGGACAACTTCTTCTAGATGGTGATGGTATCGATCCACAGATATATTTACCTACCATGCGAGACCCGGTTAATTCACTGAGCGTGAGTATAACAATGCGACCTGGTAGACAGGACCAATCAGTATCAAGTACTAGGCACGGACGAAGAGGGTGGACTGAGTGGTTCCGTACACGGAGAATGGCAGCAGGGTGATCAGATAAATGGGCCGATTTTTGCACTATTTAACGCATCTTCTAGCGATCTTTATCGTAGTGCTGCTGTGGGCTCTTTGGCCTAGTGGTCAGATAGCCAATATGGCTGCTGATGCGGCGAGCTCAGGAATATCGGCAGATACGATTAGAGCTTATGAGGCAGCTTCACCGGTGACAGCTCTTCCTATGCCGGCCATATTGTGGGCGGCCGCTTACATTTGTTGTTGCCTGCTGGGCAGAGTCGGTCTCAAAAATAGGTTCTCAGACGGCCTTGCCAGTAGTTCGGAGATTGGTCCGCCGAGATATGCTGAGGATTATTTAGCCAAGTCTGACGAAGTTACATCTCGCATATCGTCAACTGTAGCAGATGATATTTTTGAGACTAATTATAGTCGCCCAGCAGGTGGCACTGCGCGCCAATCTTTTTACCAACGCGTCGCCAAGCAAATCGTTGGCTTCGGGATGGTATGGGCCTCTCTTGGGGCATTACAATGGGTTTTTGGTAGTCCACTTTTAACTGGCGATTCAATTGTATATCTTCGTGGTGCCCTTAGTCCGTGGTCCCAATTTGGTGGTCATCACCCATCAGGAAGTGGTTGGCTGTTGTGGTTAGGCAAGCAGTTGGGATTTGCTGTTGGTGCCACTCTGACGGCGGTGGGCGCTATTGAGATAAGTATTATTCAACAGGTAGTGCGTAGGAATCTCGGCGCTGGAGTGGCATGGGCGGCAGCAGCGGCTTTCATGTTGTACCCAGATTTCCTTCTAATCCGTCTCTCTCTTTGGTCAGAGCCGGGTATGTTGCTACTGATCTCGATTTTGATTTTTGTGCTCGCTGCCAAGCGTTCAGGCGTAGTTTCGTGGTGTGCAGGACTGGTTGGCTTGTTTCTGGTGATGAGTGAGATGCGTCACGCTGCGATCTTTCTTCTTCCAGCGCTAGTCATTTCAGTCTCGGCGTGTCTTAGATTGTTTAAGGATTGGAAAAGGGCAGGCATCAGCATCTGCACGGTGGCCAGCTGCTTTCTCGGGGGCTGGATGCTGGTGAATATGGCTCGCACTGGCAAACCTTTGGCTCCAGCAACTGGCTCATTTGAGTGTGTGCATTTCATAGCAGCTTATCACCGGGTTCCTTTCTGCAGTACAGCTCCAGGTATAGCTCTCTGCCAGATGGATTTGGATGGCGCGTGGCTTAAACAGGGGCTAGGCAATAACCCCGATTTTATCTCACTAGATCGATTTATATTTCGCCCTGATAGTCCTCTTAACAGGCTGGCTCTAAACAGTGAAGGTTTGTGTGAGCTCTGGAGGTCGATGCGCTCTGAATTAATAGCGAACTACAAAGTTGAGACCGCTCGATTGCTAGCATCTCGCACCGCTGGCCAATTCGGGTGGTGGCAGATAAGCGAGCGTGGGGCCAATCTGCGTAAAGAGGGGGTGTCGGGAGCCCTGGCTTTTCTCGACGCGGCTCTTGCCGCATGCAACTCAGCTGTGTGGGTTCTCTGGAGTGCCTGGGCGGTTGCGTTGCTAAACGGGATCCGAACTCGGCGCGTTTTGAACCCTGTGGTGCTATTTTGCTTACTTGGAGGCTTAGGCCATGCCGCTGGGATAGCCGTCAACAATCCTTTTTTAGGCCTACGCTATCTGGCTATATCTAAATATCTCGTGTCCTTCGCGGCAGTGCTGATGATTGGGCGAAGGCGCTCTTAGCTGCTCGTGCCGGTATGTGCAGAGGATGGTTTCTTGCAGCTCTCAGGCCGGTTTCCAAGTAAGCGACAAAATCCGTTTATGACAACGCGACGCAACCTGGTGATCGGTGATGAAAGCTTAACGATATCATGGGTAAAGGTTGATTTATCTCGAATACACGGGAATTCAGGCATACGAGAGCAGCGACCATATGCAAGCAGGCTATCGACAACCTCACGAACGCGCTCCTGCTGTGAATCATCGAATACGATAATAGCTCCGGGTTTAAGGATCGGGAGCAAATTGTTGAAGTCAGCGAGATAGGTAGTTTTCTCTCCATCAATATGGACAAGGTCCACATCTCTAGCTTGGTGAGCTTTGACATACTCCGGAACCGCTGTCAGGCAGTCACCGATGATCGTAGATACACGTCCTGGAAAGAGACGTTTTAGGGTATCACAGGCAGCCGGCACATAGACCTCTGGGTGGCATAGCGGCTCTGGGGGATAGAATTGAGCAATGTCGTTTGCGACCAGCTTCAGCTTTGGGTTAGCCATCAGACAAAGCAGGGCCGAGTGGCCTCCGTTGATACCGATCTCAAACATAAAAGATGACTTCTTAGCAGCTTCAAAGAGACGTCGGCGCTTTAGGTCGTAAACGGGATAAAGGGGTGCCTGTGAGAATTTATCCTGAAGATGGTCGTAGAACAGGTTGCCGATGAGAACCTCAGGGTAGCCATGCTGAATAAGGGCACTACTTAGAGCCCGATTGAGCTCGGTGAGATTTCGTTCAAAATCCTCACTTGAGATCATTTCATCGTACGATTTATATGACATGCCTGCTAAGCTCCATTTAATAGGTGTAGCGATTCTATCTTTTGCGAGCGCGATGTCAATTGCAGTGTCTATTCGGGCCAAACCGTTGGGCTACAGGGCTGTAGATCAATTTTAGATACAGGTTCTACCTATTGTTCGCAATCACCGAGAACCCCATCTCCAAGAGCTTCTGCTGTGCTAGCGGCGAGGCTTTTCCGGCTATGTTCATCTGGGCCGATGTTATGCGGGCCTCTTTCTCTATCCGCTTTTTAAAGTCTTGGAAGATCCCTGCAACCTCCTCGGTCCAAAACAGGTAATCTACCGGCAGCGGAATGAATAGTTGGTTGGAAGTTGTTACGGCTGCCGGAAGATAGAGTGATGCGATGATGCGCTTGAGCGGATATCTGGAGTGTTGCTTTTCTAGTGATTCAGCCACCGAGACAAAGTAAAGCGTCGACGGCTCATTTGTTGCGGTACAAGCGGCTTTAATAAACTCTGTGTGGCCGGATACCTTTGGGCCTATCGTCGTCAGAGATGCTGAGATAAATCGTCGTGACCATGGGGTATAGGCTTGGTTGGCGAGAAATTGTTTGGCGACATCCTCGGGTACTCCCAGGGCTGCAAGCTCTTGCTGGTTCTTCTTGCCGATGGCATCAGGGTCCTCGTACAGAGCTAGTTTCTCTGCACGCTCGTACCAGGTGTTAAAGGTAGCGAGTTCGCCAAGGAGCCCTAGACCTGGGACAAAACGAAAGGCAGTCCCGACTGCTGTCTCAATACCAGCGACGCGAACTATTTCGCTGCGGAGCTGCTCGTTTGAAGTATAGGGATTAACACGGAGCTTGCGGAACCACTCGCGCTCGCGTTTTGTATAGCCGATATATTTTAGGCCGAGCTTAGCACCCTGATCGAGGGTTTCCGATGCTGATATGCTGGAAGATTCCTTTGATGATTCAGATTTTTTGGGGGTACTGCTGTCTGATGACACAGCATCACCGACAGCATTGACTGCGCTCTTGCCTTTCCGGTATGCCCAAGTAAAAAGTCGCTCTGCCCCCTCAGGCACAGCAGCGAGTGTGTCCCCTAACTTCTCAGGATCAGAGAGAGTTTTTGCTGTTTTCTGAACGACTTTAACCGGCGCCATAACGATCCCCTTGCCTGCTTTATAAGCAGCGTCGGCAAATACACTTGAGCTTGAGAGCTTGTCGAGCTCTGCCAGGGCATTCATCTCGCCCACGCGGGTCTCTAGGAGTTGCTGCCCCTCAACGGTCATCGCTCCGAACTTAGACTCGATCCGATAATTATTGAAGTACCCGTCGCTGGTAACGCGTTCTGCCACTCTGTGGTAAGGACCCTTTAAAAGGTGTGCTGGGAGGAGCCTAGAGGCGGAGAGAGTAGTCGGTCTTTCAAAATGCGAAAGCGATGAATTCGATTGAGCTCTAGCAGGGAGGTTAGCGAATAAGCTAAAGACGGCTAGCGTTAGGAGACAGACAGAGTAGTAGTCTCTTGGAGCCGCTTTCCTCGTAGGGCTCATCGACGTATTTAGGTTTAGCGAACGGCGTGGCAGTGCTTTCATACAGATATGCAGAGTACGCAAAGAAAGAACAAGTAAGGGCATAGCGTACGACAGCATCTTATCGCTATCAAGAGTGCTCAGAGAAGCTCGCCTCTCTTACTGCTGCGCTACTGACCGGGCATCAATTACCCTTTTAGAGATGAGCAGAGCGATCATCGCCAGGGCAGCGCCCACTAGAAACGGAGCATTCGGATTCAGCGTGAAGAGTGCTCCAGCTGAAGTGGGCCCGATGATCCGCCCCAGTGCAGCAGCTGATTGATTCACTGATAGTCCAAAGCCCTGTTTTGAGTCAGGGGAGGCGATAGAAACCAGGCCAGCCATCGATGGATTAAACATGCCGCTACCGAGCGCCAAGGTGGCCCCTGAGATGAGAAATAGCGCGAAGCTGCCACTCCATCCTAAAATGGGTATAGCGATAAAACTTCCCATTATAACGAGTAGGCCGGAGCGAAAAAGTACCACCTCGCTCTTGGTGCGAAGCCACTTGCGCACTAAAAATCCCTGCACAAGAGTTGCCGTTATTCCGACAACAACAAGGAACAGGCTAGTAAGGCTAGTGGCTTCCTCTAACGCTAGCGGCGATGTTGGATCAATCCAATGTCGCTCGATAAAAAGCCCAATGCTTTGCTCCATCAGAGCAAAGGCAGTGATAAACAGCAAAGTAGTGAGCACGAGATAGTGAAGTTGGGGGCCGAGCTCAAAAAGATCTTTGAGCTTGGGGCGCAGATGCGCTCTGACCGTATTCATCGGGTTGCGAGTCTCCGGGAGGAATAGGGCAACAAAAATAAAATTTATCAGTGCAAGCATTGCGCCGAAGCTCGCTGGAGCTCGGTGATCAAAATGAAAGAGGATACCTCCCAGTGCCGGTCCGAATATAAAGCCGAGACCAAATGCGGCTCCAATAAGCGCCATGGCTCGGCTACGCTCAGAAGCCTCGTGAGTATCAGCGAGTACAGCTTGTGCGGTTGCTATATTGGCAGCTCCAGTGCCGGCAAGAGCCCGAGCAGCAAACAACATCGCTAGCGATGTGGCTGCTGCAAATGTTGCATGACCGATCAAGGTCAAGGCGATTGTACAGAGTAAGATAGGTCTGCGACCCAAGCGGTCCGAGAGATTGCCCCACACAGGAGCGATCAGAAACTGCATCAGACTATAGACGGTACCGATCAGGGTCACCGTGGCAGCGCTGGCCCCAAAGTTTTTGGCAAGAAACGGTTGTGAAGGAATGATCAGACCAAATCCCATTACGTCTAGCAGAACGATGAGGAACACAGCAAGGCGCGGGGAAGGGGTCTTCATAAGATCGGATGGTAGCTTGATGAGGATAGGTGTACCTGTTTAGCGGGGATGTGGCAACAGACTGGGTGCTTTTGAGCTTATCGGCGATTAGCAAATGTCCGTTCCAGTGAAACTTGCAAGGCTTTTTCCGTAAATCACTATAGGTTATCGTTCATTTGCTGATCCTAGAATAGATAGCGTTTTCGGAGAGCCAGGCTTTAACTGCGTACTTTTAAAAACGCTATATCTTCTCGGTTCTTTACGGTATCCCGTCTTTGGCTTAGAGTGATGAGGCCACGAATATTAGGGTAATTTAGCTCCATGACTAACGATATATCTCCAGCTAGTTTAGCCAAGCTCTCAGCGTCTTTTGAGCAGCAACTTCGCGACGTTCAGCAGCAGTCAGACATTGAGTTGCTTAAACGTGATTGGTTGGCCAAGGAGGGTATCATCAAGGAGCTTTTTAAGGGCCTACGAGACGTTGCGGCTGATCAGAAGCCGGTCGTAGCAGCACAGCTAAACGCTTTAAAGAATAAGGTAGAGAGCGGGATTGAGGCTAAGGAGCAGGAGTTTAAGCTTGGGGCGCTCCGTAAGCAGCTGGAGGATGAGTATCTGGACCTGTCGTTACCGGAGATGGGTGGTGGGTTGGGAAGTGTGCATCCGATAACGATTGTCGAAGAGCGCATCACCGAGATTCTGCGGCCATTTGGCTTTGAAAGCGTTATGGGCCCTGAAATCGAAACTGAGTATTACTGCTTTGATTCGCTGAATATCCCTGCCCACCACCCTGCTCGTGACATGCAAGACACGTTTTATACTGAGACCGGGCACGTGTTGAGAACGCATACAACTGCCGTCCAGGCCCGCATGCTGCAAAATAGAGCCCTTTTTCAGGGTAAAAAGCTTCCCTTAAAGGTGGCTTCGTTTGGCAAGGTCTATCGTAACGAGAATGAGGATGCATCGCACCAGGCAGTCTTTCACCAGTACGAGCTCGTTTGGGTTGAGAAGGGACTGACTTTGTCTAATTTGCAGGCGCTGATTACACATATTCTCAAAGAGCTATACGGCAAGCGCCGAAAGGTGCAATTTGTCCCAAAATTCTATCCGTACACAGAGCCAAGTATCGGTCCGCGTATAGACTGTGCGATCTGTCGGGGCGCTGGATGTCCGGCGTGCGGAAGCTCGGGGTGGGTGACTGTGGCAGGGGCAGGTATGATTCACCGTAATGTATTAGCCGAGTTTGGTTTTGATCCGAGCGAGGTATCAGGATTCGCTTTTGGTTTGGGAACATCGCGCTTAGCGGCCCAACTCTTCAATCTGCCGCATTTAAGAGCAGTATACGAGAACGATTTACGGGTTTTGCGGGAGGTTGTATGAAGTTTCACGTTAGGCTTGTAGAGAAATTCCTAGAGTTGCCCGAATGTCAGGTCGATGCTGCTGGAACTTCGCCGCTGCGGCATACCCTCGATGACATCGGACTTGAGGTTAAGGGAGTCGAGGCCAGTAGTGATGCAGGGGTGGTGTTTACCATCGAGACCCTTGCAAATCGTGGTGACCACCTCTACGCGCTCGGAGTAGCACGTGAGATATCAGCGCGTACTTTGGCGCAAATCAGCATGCCAACCATTGCCGGTCAGCTCAGTGACCGCAAAGCATCGATCGTAGTTCGACGTGCCACCGATAAGTGTTCGCGTTATGCGCTCCTAGAGATGAGCCTACCGAATCCAATGCCTTTGAGGAACGATGTAGCAGTCTTCATCGAGGAGCCTGGAAAAAGACACGCGATAGTCGATCTGCTCAATTTTGTGCAGATGGAATTGGGTCAGCCTATGCATGCATTTGATGCCAGTAAGGTTGACGGCGAGATCACAATCGATTGTGCGACCAAATTAGAGCAGGTAGAAGCGCTTGACGGGAAAACATATCAGGTACCCGAGGGATCGATTTTGATTCGCGATCGCAAGAAGATACTAGCTGTTGCTGGAGTCATCGGATGTTCCAACAGTATGGTAACTGCCGAAACAACTAAGGTCTACGTTGAGGCGGCGATCTTTGATCCGGTTTCTGTGAGGAAGACCGCCCGAGCCATGGGGCTCTCAACCGATGCATCGTACGCGTTTGAGCGAGGTGTTGACCCAGAGGGGATATCCCAGGCGCTCAAGCGCTTAGTCTACTTGGCGGGTGGTTCAGCCGGAGCAGCTAAAGACACGGGGGCAGCCCACGTCATTGGATATTCTTATGTCGAGTCAAACCCGCCAGAAAAACGGAAGCTGAGAGCTTCGCTCAGTTACATAAAGGAGCAACTAAATCTGCCGCGACTTGAGGAGTTGGAGGTCGTCACTCGCTTTAAAAACCTAGGATATGGCGTAGAGGTCACGCCAGTGGGCAAGGATCGCGAGCTGACTTTGCTTGTGCCTTCCTGGCGTCTTTACGACGTGGCGGGGATTGATGATCTGCTAGAAGATATCGCGCGTTCTGTTAGTCTTAATCGTGTGCGGCAGGAGCTCCCATCGCTGCAATACGAGGTATTGCCACGAAATCCAATTGAGGTCATACAATCAACCGTGCGGCCAGCACTGCGTGGATCTGGATTTGTAGAGGTAGTCACGCGCGGGTTTTATTCCGCGGCAGAGGTGCAGCTGTTAGATAGTCTGCACAAAGGCGTAGCTGCTCGACACGTCGCGGTCAAGAACTCGCTTGAGGCGAGCAATTCGCATATGAAATATTCTAATGTGGTGTTCCTCGCCCGTATTCTCGGAGCTAACCTAAAACGCGGAGTTGTAGCTCCTAAAGTATACGACTATACAAGGGTCTTTTCTTTGCCAGAGGAGGCCGTGACTGACGATCCTCGTCAGCGCGAGGATTTGGAGTATAACTACGAGCACGATGTGTTGACCTTGGCATCAGCTGGAAGGTGGACGGAATCAGATTGGCGCAAGGGAGAGACTCTTGAGGAGTACAGTAGATTGTTCAAAGGGAGCATAGCCGCAGTAATCAAGAGCCTTGGAGCTGTGTTCTCTGTGGGCAAGAGTACCGACCCTTTTCTGCACCCAGGAATGCAAGCTTCGATTAAGATGGGGCGCAATGTAGTCGGCGTGTTCGGTGTGATTCATCCAACTATTAGAGAAGCGTGTGATCTACGGGTACCGGCTATGTATGGCGAGTTTGACTTGCGTCTTGTGCGAAAGTTCATGGGCAAGACTGAGAGTGTTGAGTTGAGCGACTTGCCAGCTATCACACGCGATATAACACTGATGGTTGAGGCTAAAGAGCAGGCTGGACGGGTAGTGCGGCTGATTCGTGAGGCCCAGATCGCTACGCTCAAAGATGTGCAGATAGCCGATGACTTCACTAAGTCGGGAGAGGCATGTAGGCGAGTTACTTATCGAGTAGTGTTCCAGAGCAGGGAGCGCACCCTCAAGCACGAGGAAGTTGACTCGGCGATGAGCCAAATCTTAACAGACCTTAAAGATAAACATGGTATCCTACTCGCTCAGTAGAGCGAATTATGAGGGCCAGTTATCGTCGACAGGTGATTTATAACTCCACAGCGATGGTCGCGATACTGTGTTGCAGTGCTTGCACCTCTCGACCAGCCATAGTTGCTGATCCTCCGCGGCATACACATGCTCCACCTGAGCTTGTACCGTGGGAAGAGGAGTACGCACGTATGCGCCCACGGCCAGAGATCTTTGATGAGACAGTTAACGGCGAGGAACAACATGGATTTAACGGCACACTCGTCGAAGCCAATGAAGATGACTCCGGAGTGCTCAACACAGTGGCTGATGTATTTGCCTTTCCATTTAGGGGCGTTGGGTGGCTGTTGGAACAGGTATTTTAATCCAGCCTTGCTCTTTTTTTAAGGGTGGTAGACGGTTCTAATAAGTACTAAGGAGCATGCTCATGTGATTTGCTGATTAAAACAGCGCATTGAGACCTCTGATCCCCTCTGGTTGCCAATTAGTTACGTCGATGACCTTTTCAAGAATGAATCAGGCTGGGTTATCACACCCCAGGAGTAGCACGTGCTGGACGTGAGGCTCCTGGAACCCACAGATACTCCGGCTTGTTTTCTGCGCGGACCACTGCCCGCGCCATTACAAACAACAGGTCGCTCAATCGATTTATGTATCCCAGGATGTGAAGCGATACAGGCTCAATTTTATGAAGCTTACAGATATGCCTCTCGGCGCGTCTGCAAACGGTGCGAGCTACGTGTATCTGAGCTGAGATAAGCGAACCTCCGGGCAGGATAAAAGAACGCAGAGGAGGCAGCGCTTCGTTAAGGGTGTCGATCCAGAGCTCTAATTGTTTGATGTGTTCAGGTCCGGCTTTCAGCATTCCTTCCCAGTGGGCCTCCGCTGGTGTTGCGAGTTCGGCTCCGATATCGAAAAGCTCATTTTGTATAGTAGTGATGATGTCACTGATCAGCGATGTGGTTGGTCCTGATAATAGCTCTTTACACAGGCCTAGCTGTGAGTTGAGTTCATCAACATCGCCGTATGCCTCAACTTTGATGGCGTCTTTGTCTATTCGCGCACCGCCAACTAGGCCGGTTGAACCCGAGTCTCCGGTACGAGTGTATATCTTATTTAGGTTAACCATTGGTGATACCTCCTTGGGTTTGAAAGTGTGCTACTCGGCAAGCAAACCTCTAAGCTGCTCAAGGTCGCTTGGGTTACTGGGAAGAGGGTCGGCGACTTCATCGACGGCAGGATAGTCAGCCGAGCCGCTATTTTCTAACTCTGAAGATGGAGAAGCTGATTTTGCCGGCACGTCATAACTTTCGTCGGCCGCCGGTGGAGACGACATAATGTGAATGCCCAGATAGGGGGAGAGTAATAGAGCGGCAGCTATCAAGGCGAGCCATAGTAATATAGGAGGAGGGGAGGTCTTCACAAATATCGTTTTACCTCTTCGGGGATCCGGAAGCTATACTAGGGTACTAAATAATGCAGCCACGAGCCGTGGTTGCCCACCACCGGCGGTGAGCTGAGCCGTTTGTAACCAATCCGACATCTTACAATTTCTAGGAGGGGATTTCCAGGTAAATCATGCTGTTGGGCATATTTGCATGTCCGTACTGCAGGATTGGCGTGGCACGGGTCAGGATTGAACGTGCGCCCTCAAGCAAGGCGTGGAAGATGTAGCTAAGCATTCAGCTCTTGAGTGACATACGAGATTCACCGATAGAGTTAGTGAGCGGTGAGATTTGAGGCGGTGTCGAAAGAGGCGCCTATGACTTTTTATTTTTGTCAGGGCGCCGTTTAGATTAGCAACAAATAGAGCAGACATGAGTTCCTATCACGAATCAGGCGAGAACAGGCGGGAATTTAAGCGCAAGGGGCAAGCGTTGGGCGGTTTTCGTGCGGCGGGCCTTAGCGATACCGGTTGTGAACGTGAATCCAACGAGGATCGTTTTTTAATTGAGACACAGGAAGAGGGAGGCGGGTATTTCGTCTTTGATGGAATGGGCGGCCAGCCAGCTGGAGAAACAGCTGCAGCTATAGCGGAGGATGTAATACGTGAGATGCTGCTCAGGTCTGAGGGAGGAGACATCGAATCTTTAATGGTTCGGGCAATTGAGTCCGCCCAGGAGGAGATTCTTCAACGACATGAAGACCCGACCTCAGTGGGAATGGGTACAACGGCAGTCGGGGTGATAATGCTCGGCAATCGACTTGTCGTAGGAGCAGTCGGCGATTCACGTGCATACCATATCAATAGATCGACTATTAGTCAGATCACCAATGATCACACCCTAGTGCAGCAACTAGTTGATGCTGGCCAGATATCGTCTCATGATGCGCTTGTTCATCCTCAGTCGCACGTTCTCACCCGTTGTCTCGGCTCAAGGGTAGACTTTAGCGTAGATATCCGTTGCTATGCTCTCAAGCGGTCTGCGCTTAAAGGTACGCCCGAGGAGTGGCTGCTTCTCTGCTCTGACGGCCTATACAGTTTGGTTTCTGACGAGGAGATGAGGACCTTGGTAGTTCAGCTGTCTGCTGATGACGCGGTTAGTAAACTTGTGGAGCTAGCTCGGTCTAGGGGAGGTTTTGACAATATCACAGCGGTAATCGTCCCCATTTGCGGCCGATTGGTGGCTGAGTCTGAGGAATCGGATGCTTCGGGGGATTTTGGCAGTTCGCCATATGCACCCCGTAATTTTCGAGGGCCATCTGAACTTGAGAGTGGGAGCGCGATTCAAGATGAATCGGTGTTGTCTTGGCGTCGTCTGGGCGCTGTTATTGTCTTGAGCGCGATTGTATCAATTTTATCGGTAATAGGATTGCAATTTTTACGATGAGACAGGAGCTGGTATGAGCACGGATGCAAATGACAAGGTTCAGTCGAAGTTTCCGCGTGCCTCTTTGAGAGCGCGTAACAAGACTATGATGATTACTCCTGCTGATGTAGCGGACTTTCAGGTGCGACCTGATGAACGGGGAATGTCAGCGATCGATCTAGACGACATATTCGAGGACTCACTTGTTGATCAAGAAAATCTTCAACAAAGCAGCTCGCCGGAATCGACACGAGTTTTTGACAACATGACGGGTGATAAACAGGAAGTCGGTAAGTCAGCCATGAATGCTCTGCAAGATGCTTTAGGGGAAGAGATTGAAGACGTTCCTGAGGTAGCAGACCCGATCATTCGGTCGGTTAGATCAACTGAACCGGTGTCTTTCGCATCATTTGATAAGCCAACAATCAGCGGAGGAGGAGTTATGGGCCAAGGATATCAGAACTACTCTGGAGGCTCTAGCAGCATTCTCGATAGTGCGGCCGAAGAGTTAGCCGATAGTTCAAGCGGGATGCTGGATAGTACTGCAGAAGATTATGTGGACTGGAGGAAGGAAACTAAGTTGGTAGGTTTCCTGGTGTCGTACGCGCGTGATCCGCGCGGCAGCTATGTAGAGCTACGCGAGGGAAGGTTGCTGGTGTCAAACGCTAAGGTTGCCGGTGATAGCTGTTTGGTGATCCGCCACGAATCGGTCTCTCCAATGCACGCGATTATGCGCGTAGCGGCCGATGGCTCGATTCTGATTTTAGACCAGTTGTCGGAGCGCGGAACGCGCATACACAGAGTCGATAGTGACAAAGAGGAATCGCTGATGGGCGACAAATCCACGATTTGTCACGGCGATGTGGTAGTATTCGGTGAGTGCGAGTATCATGTGGTCATATTAGGTTCTGCGGCTCTCCGTAGGTAGGTCCATTTGAAACACAGGTCCGTTAATTATAGGCACGGTAAGGATTAGTAGATGAACGAGTCCCATGTAACAACTCTTCAGCCAGGAACGGTGATAGGAGGTAAGTATGAGGTGGTAAAGTGCCTCGGTGCAGGCAGCATGGGTATGGTGTATGCCTGTCGCCACCGTGACCTACAGGGACAGCTTGTAGCAGCCAAGGTTCTATTTAATGAGGTAGCCTCAGATAAAGTTGCCGCGGCTCGCTTTAAGAATGAGATTTTAGCCTCATATGGAGTCTCGCACCCGAACGTGGTGCGCGCATACGAGTTCATCAAGGACGGCGATCTAGTTGCATACACTATGGAATTCATCGGTGGGGGTGATCTGGCTGATCGCATGAGTCGACCAGAGCTATTGAGTATCGCAGAGATAATCCGTTTGTTGAGCCAGATGACGGCAGGGGTTCAAGCGATTCATGATGCAGGTATCGTACATAGGGATCTTAAACCAGAGAACATCCTCCTGACCAATGAGGGCACCGTAAAGATTGCGGATTTTGGAATAGCCAGGAAGACCGATGGTCCTAAGCTTACCGAGCACGGAGGAGTGGTCGGAACTTTGGAGTATGTTTCTCCTGAGTACATGCTACGTTCTCAGGTAGATTGGCGATCTGATATTTATGCCATCGGTGTCCTGGCTTATGAGTTAATAACTGGAGAGCCGCCATTTAAGGGAGATAGCGCGTACGCCTCTATCAGTAGGAGGCTTCAAACTGATCCATATTCTCCGAGCCGCTTTAGAGTGGAGTGCCCGATCGGCTTAGACAAGATAGTACTCAAGGCGTTACAGCGCGATCCAGATGAGCGTTACCAGTCGGCGATGGAGATGTTTTACGATCTTCAGCAGGTGGCAGCGGTGCTGGGCATAGCTGAGGCCAGCTCGTCTGGAATACTGATTCCACCCGCATCTATGTTGGCCGGCAAGAGGTATGTAGGCCCAACTCTGAGTAAGGCCGTGGAGCCAGGAGCGCAGCCGACTGAGACACAGTTTTTAACATCTGATGGTTCGATCGATTTTCAAGGTGTTGGGCCTTTACCATCTGGCGGTATGATTACTTATGCTGATGCAGACGATGAGTCTCGTGAGCGCCAATCTACCGATTATCTCGAACCGGCAGATATTCTAGATCGACTCGGCCGAGGGCGTGTCAGAGTTAACGATACGGAAGTCCCTCTGTCTGGAGCTGGGGCTCTTCAGACAAAAAGGTATAGCGGCGCAAAGCGTGTTGGCGGCGAGGCGGCCAGATCTAGCGCCGACAGTAGCTCTGTTGATGATGGACGCTCGCCTGCGCTTGATATGCTGATTTTGTTCTTTGCTGCCTTGAGTGGCGTAGGGGTAGGGTATCTGTTTCTGCGCCTGATAGCCCCATCATTCTTGGCGAAGATCGGAGTATTTGGCTTAGGGTCATGAGAGTTCTGATTGTAGACAAAACAACAGAGGCGCAGGCTCTATGCGCTCGCAAGATAGAGGCTTTTGCCAAGGCCGACCGGGAGATGCTCGACCTAAAAGTTAGGCTGGTCAATGAGAAGGAGGTTTCGGAGCGTCTTGCAGAAGCTGAAGTCATGATTATCGGTGCAGGGTTGGCGTCAGAGGCTATCTCCGTAGCGCGAGCTGCCCGTAAAGATGCGGCATGGCTTCAGATCATCATGTTTGTAAGCGATGACGAATATGGTGGAGGGGCGTTTCGATCGGCTCATTCCGTAGGTGTGCGTAAAGTATTTCCTGACAGTGCCAGCTCCCTCGATCTGCTCCAGGAGTTGGTAGCCATTCACACAGATTTTCGTAAAGAGGGACGCACCGTTGAAGGCCGCGTGATTGTGGTGGTACACGGGAAAGGGGGAGTTGGCGCTACTTCTGTAGCGGCGGCTCTCGGTGAAGTATGCAGCGCAGCAGAGCGTAGAACATTGCTGTGGGATTTAGACGTTGAGACTAAGGACCTTAGTCGCTGCTTGGCTGCTGCAGGACCAGAGGCAAAGATAATTAGTGGGTGGGTAAATGGTAGTCGGGATATCACCAGGGAGACCTTTAGAGATGCGCTCATTCCGATAGCTAGCGATGTATCCGTTCTGACAGCACCAGACCGTTTTGCGGAATCAATGGACCTAGTTTGCCACGCAGATGGCATGGAGATAGCCCAAAGAGTAGTGGAATTGGCAAAGGTGCTGTTTGACGTGGCTATTATTGATACAGCTGGACGTATGGGGCCAGCAGTTGGTGGAATCATTCGCCAGGCTGATATTGTGTTGATCGTTAGTGACGAGTCAGAGCTTGGAGTTACGGCAACAGATCTGTTACTCACCTCGATTAAGCCTCTTATCGGAGGTTCCGACCGTATACGTTTCTTAATGCGAGCATCGGGCGACGGAACAGTAAATTTAAAGGAGATATCAGATGATCTTGATTCAACGCACGAGCTCAGCGACGCATGTTGGAGTCTGCCTTACGTGCCATATGACCCCACCGTATCGTCCTGGCCAGGTAGTGGACATACCCTGTATAGCGCGGGCAACAAGGAGCTGAATCGAACGTTTACAGAGATCGCCCGAGCACTCGGTCTCCTTGATGGTGAGGCCAACGGTATAGCTGGGAGTCAGGGAACTGCGGCAAACGCCAGTTCGCAAAGCGGTAGAGGGTGGCTAAGGCGACTCTTTAGTTAATAAATAAACCTTCGTTTGTTTTTGGTGCGTTACGAAAAACCCCTAGTATGTTTTTCGGTTCCAGTGGAGTTTTAGTTGCATCACATACTTTAATGTATTTTCAAAAGCAGGTTGATGATGCATCTTGGTAGTGAAGGTTGTTTAGACGCAGCGCGTCTAGGGGACCTCGGTAAATTAACTGTAATAGTAGAAAGGAGTGTGTGTGTCGGCCCCGGGGAGACGCTCTCACCCTTAGTAGTGTGTGCATGTGAGCATGCGGCGATTTAGCGGCCACAATTATCGCTAATATACGCAGCACGCGATACGCTGTGCAAACGCTGTGAAAATTGGAGAAATTATGAATACTCAGGAAAATAAGCAGGTAGCTGATTCAAATAATGAGCGTGGAGCGTCGATGGTTGAGTACGCGATAATGGTGGCACTAATCGCCATTATTGCCATTGCAGCTGTTACAACGCTTGGACGTTCAGTCAGTAACCAGTTCAGCACGACCGCAGCGCAGATCAACTAGTGTCTCTTTGATCTGCCGTTTTGCAGATCAAAGGATTTAGCTTGAGTTTGCACGTAGGTGCGGATTTTAAAGCGAATCTTGCCCTGAGGCAGCCTGCTTTAGGCCAAAATTGCCTAAAGAGGGTGCCTCGGGGCTTGGCCACTTCATGGTTGTATATAATAGTTGTGCATAATGGTTGTGCATAATGGTTGTGCATTTTGAAGTGCGCCTGCAGTTCCTGCCACTGTTAAAAAAAGCTAAACGCGGTAATTCGAAAAGGTAAATTTCTAAAGCCTTAGCGTTTTTTGTTCGAGATGCACAGTATGAAAGAATTAGAGCCTAATATGAGTGTTAAATCATGTGATCGGTCGAGCGATCAACGCGGCGCCTCAATGGTTGAATACGCGATAATGGTGGCCTTGATCGCTATAATCGCTATTTTGGCAGTTAGGACCCTTGGTAGAAGTGTTAGTAATCAGTTCAGCACTACAGCATCTCAACTTAACTAGGGGGATAGTGCCAAGGTGTGGTAGCTGGTTAGGCTTCTTAGTCTAAGGGCTCTGTTGCCCAACGGGTGTGGAGTGAGGGCCGGGCGCTTGGTATGCGGAAAAATCAGTCCCGGAATGCAGTAATACTGGTCGTCTTAGCGGCAGCTCTGGTAGCTATAGGGGGTGCTGCATGGTTTCTTTTAGTTAAGAATGAATCTGGCCCTCCCCTGAATCACCCACCACAGCCGAGTGCCGCCCTTCCTGTCACTTTAGACGTGCTGGTGGCGATTCAGAACATAGAAGAGGGGGTGGAATTAAAGGCGGCGCTCTTCCGCAAAGAGAATCGGAGTGCGTCTGACTTTGCCTCACTAGGGGTAGTGGGAGATTTCGATCAGATAGCAGGAGCCTACTCAAAATCTTTTATTCCAGCCGGTCAACCTCTTTTAGCTGACCACTTGACCTTTCGCGCCCCGGTCAACAGTGTCGTTCCCCAAATTCGCGTTGGATACCGTGCAATAACTATTAAACTCGACAAGCAAGCTACCAATGAGGGTTGGGCCAGAGCTGGAGTGCGGGTTGATGTGCTTTGGGCTTGGAAGCAAGGTACGGTAAGCCAGGCCAGTGTTATAGCTCAGAACGTGAGGGTGCTCTCAAGCGGTACCAGTGTTTCTTCCGAGTTCGGCGGGGAATCAAAGATAATTCAGAACGGCGAGTCTACGGTTACTCTGGAGGTGTCAACTGAGGATCAGAAGCGGCTAAAATTAGCATCCGGCAAAGGAGAATTGCGACTTCTTCTCAGGGGTGACGAAGATACTGCTGAGTTACCGGATGGCGCAATACTGACAGTCGAGCAGATTATGGGGCCTCAAGGCGAGCCCAATAAAGCTGGTCCCCCGGACCAGGGATGGGTTGTAATCGACGGCAAAAAGTACCGTGTAGTAGGCAATACACTAATTCCTGGATAGCTGCTTCTTCTAGCCTCCATAGCACCCCAACTATCTCACTGCTGCATCTTAAACAGGCCTTATCTCACGGTGCGAAAGTGCCGATATCGTCATCCAACATTAATGAGGAGTGAGATCGGCTGGCGCTGGTCAACCCTCGTTTGCAACCGTAAAACTGGGTGATCCACGGGATAAAAGACTTATGACAGGACGTGAGCGCAGAGATACTACCAGCATTCAGGGGATGTTCTCTACCCGTGCCCAACCTGCGCGCCCCGGTGCCGCCTCGGATGCTAAACCAGCAGCCGAATCGGCCAACCCGAGACCGTCGCAGTCTTTAGCGATGAGCGCTGAGGAAGTGGCTAAGCAGTCCTCCATGCAACGGACAAATCGTGGCTCAACGAGTCGAACAATGGAGGTATCAGCGGCAGCTGTAACTGTAATGCAAGAAGCTCGTAGAGAGCTCGGGAGCGATAGCGCCATGCAGCAACAGCTTGCGACACCTGGTAAAGCTGAAGCTGTTATTAGTCAGGCAGTGGATCGTGTGCTTAAAAAACGTGGCGAGAGCCTCGATGATATCGAGCGCGCGAATGTAATCCTCACACTACAAAAGGACCTAGTGGGGTGGGGAGTGCTACAGCCCTTGGTCGACAATCGTGAAGTAACAGATATTCATGTGTATGACTACAAGACAGTGGTATTACAGCGAGGAAAGGTGAGTGAAACAACCGGCCTTTCTTGGCCGTCTCACCAAGCGTATGTCACCTTTCTCGATCGTTTATTACTAAGGCTCGGCAAATCCCTGACAACCCAGCAGCACACAGTCGATGCGTCTTTCTCAAACGGCATACGCCTGTGCGCCGTTCATGAAAGCGTTTGCGGGCAGAGAGGGCCGCTGCTGTGTATTCGCGTGCCGCGAATTTCCGAGGTGTCCCTCGATAACTTGGTAAAATTTCAGGTGGCACCACCCTTGATTGTTCAATACCTCGCCAGCCTAACCCGCAGCGGATTAGCCACTATGATGGTGGCAGGAGAAACAGGGACGGGCAAGACAACGCTGATTAAGTGCTTAGCTACCCAGTTTGGCCCTGATGAATCAATCGTTGCTGTAGAGGATACCCCAGAGCTTAATTTTCAGCATCCGTACTTCCGCTCACTCGTCTCACGCCCGCCCAACTCAGAGGGTGTGGGGGAAGTAACCCTCCAGGAACACATTAAGACAACGCTGCGAATGACCCCAACTCGGGTATTGTTAGGAGAGATGCGTAGCCCCTTTTCAGCAGAGGCGTTTTTGGAGAGTGCTCAGACAGGGCACGTTGGTATGTCAACTGTGCACGCGAGAAATGCGCGCGAAACTCTGGTTCGGCTCGAGAGCTTGTTGGGCCGGGCACAGAAATCAGTCGCAATAGATATTATTCGGCAACAGATCGCTCTTGCCGTCGACTCCGTTGTCTGGCTAATACGTGAAAAAGCCACGGGTCGCCCCAGGATCGCAGAAGTAATTGAGGTTGGTCATTACGTTGAAGGGCAGATTCAGGTGCGGCCAATGTTCACTCTCATTAAACAGGGAGTAAGACCGGTTTGGAGAGTGGATTCGTGGGCCAGCAATTTTGCCGAGCAGCTCAAAAAAGACGGGGTGAGTCTGGGTGATTCGACGCAGGAGCTCACTCTACCGGAGACGAATAAGTAGGTGTAGGTCGGGTCATGGATCAGCAAACAACTGTCCTGATAATAATCGGTTGTGCAGTCTTTGTTCTGGCGACGATGATCGCTATGGAGATACTACGCGCGAAACCGGCATCTGGAAGGGGACGCAGAAATTCATTAAGAGGCCAGCTAGAGGATTACAGGCAGGATGTTTCGTTTGCTCAAGAGTCGAACAGTGCCGATGCTTTCGCAGGTCGTGCTGATGATCAGGATTCGCCATCCGAGGTAGAGGGACCGCGGGAGAAAAAGCAGGGGCAGACGCTTCGGGCGCGACTTAGGTATGCCAATTTGGCGTGGATGCCACCACTCGTCATAACTCTGCTGCAAATGCTTATTAGTTTGGGGCTTTTTGCAGTCGCATACGTTTATCTCAGGCTGCCGCTTCAGATTGTTGCCGCCGCTCTTGGTCCACTAATAGTGAATGCGTGGATCAATATGCGCATCACTAAGCGCGTCAGAAAGTTTGATGCCGATTTTGCTCCATTTCTGCTTTCAGTAGTTGGTATGTTGAAGACTGGACTGAACCCGATGCAGGCATTGGAGGCTGCCGCCGAGAGCCTCGACGAAGAATCCTTAGTAAGACAAGAAGTAGAGTTGATGCTTGAGCGCGTGCGCATGGGAGTGCCGGAGGACCGCTCAATAGGTTCATTCGGCGAGGACTTTGACCAGCCAGAGATAGAACTATTTGTACAAGCGTTACTTCTGAGTCGAAGAGTAGGGGGTACGCTCTCTGATACACTTGATCGTTTGTCAAAGCAGGTGCGCAAGCGTCAGACCTTCAAGATGGCAGCAACGGGTGCAGTTTCGATGCAGCGGGGGTCAATCTATGCAATTATTGCAGTCATCGGAGCCGTGCAGGTTTATATGTATTTCATGGCTCCAGTCATGGTGGTTGGTGCTTGGACAAATCCGAAATTAACGGGATGGGCGCAGGGGGCCGTAGTAATTATATTTATTGCCATTTTAACCGTAAACAAGCTCACAAAAATTAAGATATAGGTTCGATTTAATCCATGAATGCATCGGGAACGATAGTGCTAATGATAGTTGCGACTCTGGTGGGTCTAGCAGCCATTATTGCAGCTCGCGTGGTTCGCGAGTCACGTCGTGAGAAGGAGCGATACTCAACGCTGCGTCGGGTCGGTCGCTATGAGAATGTAGTTGAGGCTGAGGCTAGAGAGGCTGCCGAGGCCCATCAGAACGTAGTGGCAGCGGCTAAGAAGAAAAAGAAGAGGAAGAGAAAGGAGCCTACAGTCGACGAGCTGCTCTTCATGGCCGGCAGATTATCGAAATCAGAGCGAGATGCGTTTCAAAAAAAGCGTATCCTGGCGCCGATTATTTACGGTGCTGCAGGTCTTGCTCTCGGCCTGCTAGATGGTACGTCTGCCAACATGCTTTTATTTTCTGGTGGTGGCGTTTTGGCCGGCTTGATGTTGCCAATGAAGAAATTACGTGGATGGGTCAAGCAGCAGCACGAAGAACTCTCCTACTATCTACCTTTAATGATCGAGCAGATATCAATCGGAGTGAGTAGCTCTCTTGATATTGGTCCATGTATTTCTCAGTTAGTGGAAATGGCGGACGAACGGAATAGCCATAACGCCACTATAGATCTTTTGAAATATGCGCTTTCATTGGTTAAATCGGGGTCGAGTCTCGATGAAGCTTTGATTGAAATCGGTCGGGCATCAGGCCAGCATGATTTTAACCAGGCGTTAATTTCACTAGCTCAAGTTACTAAGTTCGGAGGTGAAGTATCGAGGCAGCTTCAGGAGCTAGCGGACACGATATCCAGCCAGAGGGACGCAAAGATCGAAGCGACTATACGACAACTGGAGTTAAAGGCGACCGGGCCTGTATCTCTGGTGTTCTTGGCATTTGTAGCGCTACTGGGGCTTGGAATAGCAGCCCAGATAATGACGGGAGGCGAAAGCTAGATGGATAACAAGGGTGATGGAGTAGTCCAATGCAAGCATCAATGAAGATAAGTTTAGCCGACATAGTGTTGATGTTTTTGGTGATAGCTATCGCCGCGATGTTAATCGTGCCGTTGCCTACCCCTGTTTTAGACGTTCTGCTCGTCTTAAATCTCTCTCTCTCGATACTGCTCCTTCTTGTTGGTCTGTATGTTGGCAGCTCATCAGCCCTTTTCACATTCCCATCAATCCTGCTTCTCAGCACGCTCTTTCGCCTTGGCCTTAACGTTGCCTCAGCGAGGCTAATACTGAGTCAGGGAGAGGCGGGTAGAGTTATTGAGGCATTTGGTACTTTTCTGATCCGCGGAGAGATAGTAGTTGGATTGATTATCTTTGCCATAGTCACTGTGGTGAATTTCATCGTTATTTCCAACGGCGCAGCCAGAGTCTCAGAAGTGGCTGCACGTTTTGCTCTGGATGCATTACCTGGGCGACAGGTGATGATCGACAATGACGCTCGGTCGGGAGTTATATCGGCAGATGAAGCAAGTCGAAAGCGTGATGAATTAAGGCGTGAGTCGCAACTGTATGGCTCCATGGATGGAGCTATGAACTTTGTTAAGGGAGATGCGATAGCTGGCATTCTGATTATCCTCACCAATATATTCGGCGGTATCTACATGGGAATGTCATCCGGATTGGGACTCTCTGACGCCATTCAGACCTACACGGTCCTCACCGTTGGAGATGGTCTTGTTACCCAGATTCCAAGCCTTCTGACATCTATTTGTGCTGGTATAATAGTGACTCGTGTTTCAACATCTGAGCGTTCGAGTTTGAGCGCAGATTTACACACCCAGCTTTTTAGCCAGCCGATAACTCTCTTGGCTACCGCCGGTGTGCTGATCATCATATCGTTAATGCCAGGCATCCCGATGCTACCTTTTCTGCTGGCGGCTGCCGGCTTAATTGCGATCGGAATAGTTGGCCGGAAAAAAAGTCATACTCGATTAACAATGCAGGCAGAGGCACCCGGCGACAGTGGAGACGGACTCACGGCGACTGGCGAGGGAGATGCGGCGGATTCGACGTTAGTGCTGGCCTTGGATAAGACATCACTATTTCGCGTATATCGTGCCCGAGCTGTTGATTACTCGGCCTCTTGGCGTCGCTTCCGTGAAGTATTCTTTGAGGATACGGGGATCCAATTACCTCTTTTACGCGTAGTTGCCGATGATCTACTACCGCCTGGAGCGTATGTAGTACGCCACATGGGGGTTGAAATGCTCTCAGGAACTGTTCCAGATGATGCGATTCTTGCTGAGATATCGAGCACCCAAGCTGCGGTGCTCGGATTTAGATCTCTAAGAGAGGAGGAACATCCCTGTTCAGGGCATCGCTTATTCTGGACACCACGCACTTCTCGTTCACTTGAAATGCTACAGGCGGCTCGAGTTCGGTACTACGATTTTCTGGAATTCATAGCACTGAGAATAGCTCAGGTCACCCGGGAGCATCCTGAGGAGGTCGTATCGGTAACGTATGTGCACTCGCTGCTGCGCCAGATTGAGAAGAAGCACCCGGGATTAGTCGCTGAAGGATTCAGACGGGAATTTGTCTCAGTACCCAAGCTGGCCGAGATCGTTCAGGAATTGATTCGTCAAGGAGTTAGTATACGTGACTTCCGCTCGATCATGGAGTGTGTCGCAGCCTACTGTGCATCTTCTGGGGTTGCTGACAACTCTGAATCGCCGGTTGATCTGGCAGAAGTAGTACACTTTGTGCGAGCGTCTCGCCGCCGGCAGATAGTTAGGCGATTTGTTGGCAGTGTTAATTCTCTGCCGGTTTTGACCCTCTCACCGGATGTGGAGCAGAATTTTGAGGAGGCGTCAGCCGATCGTTGGACGACTTCACTTGCGATGGCACCAGAGCTCTATGATACACTTCTTCGAGGGCTGTATTCTGTTGTGCGACCAACGCTAGCAGCAGGGTGCCTTCCAGTGGCGTTACTTTGTAGCCGAGACATCAAGGAGAAAGTGATCGCTTTTGTGCGCATGAGTGGCTTGCGTGTATTCGTTACTACTCTCGATGAGATCGATCCGGCTTTTCCGGTCATGCAGATCGGGGTCTGGGATGCGAAGGTTTAGCATATAGTATGTTACGGGCGACAGCGGGTACTGTATGAACGATGCCGGACAACAGAAGTTGCTTGAGCAATCAGCAGAGGACCTTTGGGTAGCCGAATCGCGGCTCGGAGCAGTACTTCACGCCGACAGCTATCTAGCCCACGGAGTTGAAGATAGGGACGATCTTATCCTGTGGCTTTCGCGCGATAGTCTCAAAACAGAAGAGCAAGAGATGTTTCTGGGGCACGCCGAAGGGCTAGTCTCGGTTTGTGAAATTGACGAGATCGAATACGGAGTAGAGTCTCAGGGCCGAGGATTTGTTGTCATACGAAACGGCAGCACGCAGGGAGTTCTCGCTGGAGCTCTAAGTCCAATTACTGCACGTAATCGATTTCTCATGTGCTTAGCGATTGTATCTCGCATACACGATTCGGGCGTGGCCTGCGGAAATATATCTGATAGTAGTTTCTCAGTAGACTCGTTCGCAGTGGTTCGTTTTGTTGGATTGCTGGGGGGCTATCGGGATCCCCAGCCAACCATGATCTCGCCTGAGTTATTGCGGTTTATTAAGCCCGGAGATGCTACGCCGGGAGAGCCATCGACAGCAGCAGACGTTTACGCATTAGCGGTTCTGGGGTTAATGCTTTTTGGGGTATCGATTCCCTTAGGTGCAGTAGATCCGGCGCGAATTGACGAGTACTTAAAGAGTGTGCCAGCGGGAGCACCATCATGGGTGGTATCTGTTTTGGGTGTACTTGTTCGGGAGCCAGAGCGCGGATTCTGTAGCGATGCTAGCGCCGTTATACACGCGATCGCTGGTAGAGATGCTGAATGGTTAGAGGGTCTAAAGCAGGACGACCCGACGAAACTACAAGGCTCAAGAGATGAAAAGGCGCTAACGCTCTTTGAGATTCAGAAGCTTCTTGGGCTGCAAAAGGGATCTGACGGCAGAAATAAAGATATCGCGCGGCAGAAGCGGTTTATTCTCGCCGCTGTTGCAGGATTTATAGCGTGTGTGGCAGGGCTATTATCCATCGATAAGGCTGGTCAGCTTGGTTACTTACCGCGAGGGAAATGGGGTTTTGAAGCTGCCAATGAAGAAACAGCTATGCCACTCTCGGCTGTGATGCGTAGCTTGGGTAGGTTGCGTGGAGGAGGAGTACACAGCTTAGGGTCTCACCCCGGAGGTGCTGGAACAGCACTTGAGACACACGCAAAAAAATCTGGCGCGGTCACAGAAGGTTTACAACAGGGGGGAGTTGAAAGTGGGGAGGCGGTGGGTTCGCTGGCTGAGGTGAATATGGCTCATGATGAGGAGCTCCTGAGCCATATCTCTGAGGGTTCGGTTGCACCTGATGAACACCCTTTAGTGTTTGAGCTGTACGACAAGCTTAATCAGCAGTCTAAAGCGCTCATAGCAAAAGCGTATGTCAAAAGTGGCGGTGAATCAGAGAGGCTATTTAAGGATTTTTTACAGAAAAGGTCACAGCGGAGCGCTTTGGTCGGCCAGTCACATCCTAACGAAATCTCGACAGATGCGTGGTTCCTGGCGAGTGAGTTGCGTCTAACGAGGCAAGTGGCGCAGGAGTGGGGGCGAGCAGGGGCCCTTTCTCCAGATGAGCTTTGGTGGTTAGCGGAGATTTTAGCGAAAAAACGTGCACCTCTATTCGGGTATATCGCCCAGGAAATGGTTAAGCGAGGGATAGTGCCGGAACCTCGTGCTATATTCCTTGGCGTAGCTGCAGAAGCTAACGAGACGAGTGGGGTGCCGTATGAGGTTCTATTTCGGCTCACTAGAGACGAGCCTAATTTAGCAGATGTGGGTGTATTTACGAGTTGGAGCGGCGCGGAATCAAGTAGGGCTCTGTTCGGTGTGGTGCTATCTTCCTCACAGCCCGAAGTCATTCAAGGAGCTCTTAGCAGTTTAGTCGATAAGCCCGGCACCAGCGAGCTTGTCCGCTCTGTGCTTGAGTTCCTTAATGCCCGCGAAGATAGCCAGGCTGTGACACTCGCGCCGCTAATTGGTGCATTGGGTTTATTGGGTACTACAACGGAAGCGGTGCTAGAAAATGGTTTAGAAAATTTGCGAACGTATCCAGATAAAGCCGAAATTCTCACGATTTTGCTCAATAATGGGTCTACGGAGCTTGCGCTTGAAGTGTTGCGAGTATTTGGCAGCGAAATTCATCCTGGATCGATTATTCCTTTACTTAGTCGCTCGGAACCAAGAATCAAAAGAGCCGTTATCCCACTGCTCTCTGATGTGCGCGTTGCCTCGTTGAAGGCAAGTATTAGAGAATACTACGAGGCTGAGTCCGATCCCGAGTTGAGACGCTTGTTTGAGCAGCACCTCTTTACTCCCTAGGAAGTGTTTAAAGTCAATTTTCCTCGGGGCTCGCCCGAGACTTATAAACCCAGCCTCATTCATTTTTGAAAAAAATGAATGAGAATAGTCCCACGTTTATCAGCAACTAGATAGTCTCTTTCTGGAGCTAGAGTTTTTTGTCTTCTGCGGCGCAACTTGGCTACGCCAAGATTGCGCTCGCCCTGCAATTGCGAGTGATTTTTTTAAAAAATCACTCGCGCAGGGTTTATGCAGAAGTCTTTGCCAGTGAAACCGGCAAGGCTTTTGCTGTAGTTCACTATAGGGTATTGTTTCAATGCGCCTCAGTGAATAGGTATAATCCTAAAAACGGCAGTTGCGGGTCCCAAAACGGCGCATCCGGCTAAAATCACTGCGGCTTTTGAATTTCCGGTGCTCACCCTGACGGTGCCAGGGTTCCGCGCCGAAAATATCAAGATCCTTTGTGCTTTTAACCAGCTGCACCATTTTGGTCCACCTTACCTGCCGTTTTTAGGATAATTTTCCAAAAGAATGGGTTTGCTACGAACTCCGAAAAAACGCTTTATTAGCTTCAAAATATGTCTTCTGTGATATTGAACACTCTGCAGTGGCTTAAAGCCAGAACGCGATTGTGGTCGTTTATGCTGTTAGTGTCTTTAAGCGCATGTTCCTCAGTTTCTCCGGATGCTCTTCTGCTTGTTGGGCAGCCAGTTCCTGATGGTAGGCTTATGTTGATGCGCGGCGATGATATCGCTCTTAAAAACACTCAGGGGCGGCACAGAGCTATATTGTTTTGGGCAACGTGGTGTGCGCACTCGCGTAGCGTTATAAGTCAATTTGAGGATTTAGCGCGAACTTATGCGAGTCGTGGTGATACCGATTTTTTTGCTGTTAATCTGGATCGAAATGAAGATATAGCCGGTGTAAAGGAGCGAATTGAAGCTCAAGATCTCACTACCGTAACCCACGTATTCTCGGGTAACGATGTTCAGGATGAGGCATTCCTTGCGCTTAAAGGGGATCACGTCCCGTACTCTGTGTTTGTCGATCGAGATGCGATCGTGAGGTATGTAGGGCTTGGGGTAGGTGGGCTCGAAGATTTCTTTGAGCAGCGACGAGAAGCAGCAGATAAGAGGGCGCTAGAAGAGTACCCGGGCTAAGCTTTTGTGATAATCGAAATGCGGGAGGGGGGACTTGAACCCCCAAACCTTGCGGCACCAGATCCTAAGTCTGGCGTGTCTGCCAATTCCACCACCCCCGCGCAGGGTTGCAGGCCCGAATAAGCGCCTGATTCAACACGGCGAACCTGGTATAGCTCGCAGCGCTCAAGCCGATCTTAGTTCTCGGAACCGGGAGACAGAAGGATATAGAATCCTGCTCAAGGAAGCAATAAGCAGAGATTGGCAAAGTATCTTGGTAACAAGCTGATTCTTGGCACAAATCGCTGACCATAGGTTGGCATTTGACCCCATTTGGGCGTATCCTCTTGTCTTCCAGTGGATTTTGTCCCGGTAGTTGCGGAGTAATAGAATGGATTTTGAGTCGTCAGTACAAGATATAGATGAGGTCACCAAAAAAATCACAGTGGTGGTGGGTAAAGATCGGGTGTCCAAGGAGTATGAAAGCTCGGTTAAGCAAGTTGGCCGGACAGCGCGCGTTGACGGTTTCCGTCCGGGCAAAGTTCCTCGGCAGATGGTTGAGCGTCTGCTCGGTGATCGAATTAAGTTTGATATCACCAATAAGTTGATCAACGAAGGGCTTCGTGCGGCATTTGAGACACATAGTCTGAACACAATAGGTCAGCCACAGATTGACCTAAAAGAGATGCAGACGCAGAAGGAGCTAGAGTTCACAGCTACTGTGGAGCTCCTACCGGAACCTAAAATTAGTGCTTACTTTGATCGCAGCGTTGAGGTTGAAAAGAAAGACGTTGGTGACGCTGATGTGAATCAGGCAATAGAGCAGCTTGCTGAATCCCGTGCGCAGCTAACCCCGATTGAGGGCCGAACGGTTGTTGAATCTGGAGATGTGATTGCCTGTTCAGTATCAATAAAAGTTGAGGACGGAGAGTTTTCTCCTGCGGAGCCTTTCGTAGATCAAGTGGGCTCAGGGCGACTCTCCAAGCAAGTAGAGCAGCAGCTAGTTGGGCTCGACGTTAAGGCCGGCGAGAAAGAGTTCGAGATAGTCGCTGATGACGAGCATCCGATCGAGGGCATGCGCGGAAAGAAGGCTGTTTACAAGGTAGTTCCTCATGGAATCTACTCGAAGCAGCTGCCGACGGTTGACGATGAGTTCGCAAAGTCTGTCGGCATGGAGGTAGAGAGTGTATCGGCGCTCAAGGAGAAGGTTAGGACCCAGCTTGTTGAGAATGCCGAGACAACAGCGAAGAACGATGCCCAGGGAGCTTTGTTGGACCTTTTAGTTAAGGAAAACGAATTTAAGGTGCCGGGCACTCTAGTTGACGATGAGATCCGTGAAATGGTAGTGCGAATGGGTTTTGGCGGTAAGGGCGCGGCTCCAGAAGAGATCGATGTGACCCCTTTTCGTCAATACTTTGAGGAGGCTGCTACTAAGCGTATCCGCACAGCAATTATAGTTGACCGGATCGGAATGCAGGAAGAGGTCAAAGTCGAGGAAGCCGATACCAAGGCGATGTTGGCCCGGGTTGCAGAGCAGAATGGGGTGAGTGTTGAGGTTGCCACCAAGGCGCTCCTTGATAAGTCGCGCATTGGAGGTTTTCTCTCGGAAGTACGCAGGACTAAGATTCTCGATATGCTAATGGCCAGGACCCAGGTAAAGTATCTGTCACAAAAGGAAAAAGGGTCTAGCAAGAAGAAATAAGAAAGAGGGGTTTTTATGGCATACATCCCATTTGTAATCGAGCAGACTGGACGCGGTGAGCGGTCGTACGATATTTACTCGCGTCTTCTCAAGGAGCGGATAATCTTCCTGGGAACCGAGGTAAACGATGTAGTAGCGAATCTGATCATAGCTCAGCTTTTGTTTTTGGAGAGCGAGGATCCAGAGAAGGATATCTTCCTATACATCAACAGCCCTGGAGGTGTGGTGACCTCCGGCATGGCGATCTATGATACTATGCAATACATTCGCCCGGATGTGGCGACAGTTTGTGTGGGTCAGGCGGCTAGTATGGGTGCGGTTCTGCTCGCAGGCGGAGCTAAGGGCAAGCGCTCAGCACTGCCACACTCCCGTATTATGATCCACCAGCCTTTGGGTGGCTTTAGCGGACAAGCATCTGACGTTGAGATTCATGCGCGGGAGATGCTCAGGGTTAAGGCAGAGCTGAACCACATCCTTGCGTTTCATACTGGTAAGCCTCTGAAGCAAGTTGAGGTGGACAGTGACCGTGACTTCTTTATGACCTCTGGTCAGGCCAAAGAATACGGGTTAATAGACGATGTATTCGAGCGTCGGGCAGGGGCAGAGAAGAAGGAGTAGGGCTTTTTGCGCCCATATAGTCCTGATTTTGGGCGGCTCCAAAGAGTGCCACGAACCACGCCCGGGCTTAGGCAAGATGGGGTTGTAATTGCCTGGAATATTAGGACTGGGCTCAGAATTCAGTCTTCGTTGCGTAGCGCGGCCACTTGAGGGATAAATAGTAGTAGCTCCAAAGTCGCTGGCGAAGGATCGCAGCTGCCTAGGTGCAAGGTGCGGCCAAGGTACAACCAAGGCGCGGCAGCGGAAGCGTGGCGAGTAGTTGGAATCGAACAAGGAGAGATAAAGTGAGCAAATCCGGCGATAAGAACAGAAACACCCTTATTTGTTCATTTTGCAACCGTTCTCAGGAAGAAGTACGTAAGTTAATTGCCGGTCCATCTGTATATATCTGTGATGAGTGCATAGAGCTTTGCAATGAGATTATCCGTGAGGAGGTGGACACGGACGTAGTGGCGCCAACATCTTCAAAGGTGCCCAAACCAAAGGAGATTAAATCGTTTCTTGATCAATACGTAGTAGGGCAGGACTTTGCAAAAAAAGCTCTCTCTGTAGCAGTACATAACCACTACAAGAGGCTAGAGGCAAAGACCATCGGCGGTGATGTTGAGCTTTCGAAATCTAATATTCTTTTGATCGGCCCGACCGGCACAGGAAAGACTCTTCTTGCCCAGACTTTGGCCAGGATACTTCAGGTGCCTTTTACGATCACTGATGCCACTACCTTAACAGAAGCGGGATACGTCGGTGAGGATGTAGAGAACATAATCCTCAATCTACTGCAGAATGCTGATTACGACGTAGAAAAGGCGCAGCGGGGAATCGTCTACATAGACGAAATAGATAAGATATCGCGCAAGGCCGAAAATCCATCGATTACTCGAGATGTTTCGGGAGAAGGAGTCCAACAAGCGCTGCTCAAGATGCTTGAAGGCACAGTTGCAAGTGTGCCACCAAAGGGTGGAAGGAAGCATCCTCAGCAGGAGTTCTTGCAGGTCGACACGAGTAATATTCTTTTCATCTGCGGTGGGGCTTTTGTTGGCCTAGAGGATATTATTCGGCGTCGTGTTGGTGAGAAGAGACTTGGTTTCGGTGCGCATGCAAAGAATGCCAAGGATGTGGAGAAGTCCAAGAAGGATGAGAAGCGATCGCTGCTTAGCATGGTGCAACCGGAAGATCTGCTAAAGTTTGGATTGATTCCGGAGTTCATTGGTCGATTGCCGATGATAGCCGTGTTGGATGATCTCACAGAAGGTGCGCTGGTCAAAATTCTCGTGGAGCCAAAGAACGCGCTGACCAAGCAGTACAAGAAGCTCTTTGATATGGAGAATGTTCAGCTTAGATTTTCTGAAGGTGCGCTACTAGCGGTTGCTAAACAGGCTATCGAGCGTAAGGCTGGAGCACGAGGACTTAGAGCTATCCTTGAATCAATCATGCTCGATGTGATGTACGATGTTCCGTCAGAGCCGGATATTAAAGAGGTTATCGTGTCTGAAGACACGGTATTAAAGGGCGAGAAGCCACTGATTGTATACCAGCACGCAGAGTCTGCTTAACCATGTCTGCTTAACCATGTTTGCTTAACCATCGCTCCGCAAACGGCGTTTGCCTAATTGAGCTGCCGAATTTCATAAGCTCCATGATCCAGATGCTGACTGTCCCCCTGTGTTGGCAATTAGCTTTAGGAGGAGCGTAAAAGCATCCAAAAAGCTTTGGAGATAGGCAGCCGAACAAAGGGCAGCTTTGGACGATTTACTCGGAATATATAGCGTTCTCCAAAAGTCCGCGAGAAATACCGGCTTTTGGCGAACTCTAGCTATTCACGGACGCGAATCAAAACAACAACCTATGGTGATATACGGCAAAAGCCTTGCCAGTTTTACTGGCACAGATTTTTGCACAACATCATAGGTAAAGCGGGACATATAGGCGACAAAAAAATTCGCTGCGTCTCTCGATCACTAGCTCGATATATCATTGCTGGATTATTGTGGATTTTTTATCCCTCTACTAGCATCATACTAAGACAGATAAACGTCAGTTGTGGGCTGCACACACTTTTTGGTTTTGATCTAAAGATGTAGTGTGAAGCTGCGCATAGAATGCTACTCTGAGTGTAGTAAATACAAATGGTTAAGCTTGGCTTGATCGAATTTCTCGCGGAGGTTGCTGCTCAATGACCAGCTCGTTGAGTGAAACCTAAGCAGCGCTGAGATTCGGCCAAAGATGGTTTGGCCCGTAAGTGTGACAACCTGAGAAACAATAGAATGAAGCCACCGATTACAAATCCCATCCCTCTCCTCCCACTCCGCGAGCTTGTTGTTTTCCCGCAGCAGGTCGTGCCGCTTTTCGTGGGTCGAGAAAAGAGCGTGCGTGCTATCGAAGAATCTCAGCGTGAAGGGAAGTATATCTTCCTTGCCGCGCAGAAGGATGCTCGAACGAGCAACCCCGGCGCAAAAGATATATACACGACCGGAACGCTCGGTGAAGTAGTTCAACTTATTAGATTGGCAGATGGCCCGATCAAAGTTCTAGTCGAGGGTAAGTGTAGGGCGCGTATTAAGAAATTTGTGCGCGAAGATGACTTCATGCTTGTTGATGTCGAGGAGATCCTTCCTAACCTCGAAGTTTCAACTGAGCTAAAGGCGCTCATGCGCTCTGTGAATATGACCTTTGAGAACTACGTCAAGCTCGGTAAGAAGGTCAATCCAGAGATGATCATGCAGGTCAACGCGATCGAGGACCCTTCTAGGTTAGCAGACGCTATCGTAGTGCAGCTTAATATCAAGCTTGAAGACAAGCAGGAGATACTAGAGACGATCGAGCCGCAAGAGCGACTTGAAAAGATTCTGGGTCACATGAAATCTGAAATAGAGATTCTCCAAGTAGAGAAGCGCATACGCAGCCGCGTTAAGAAGCAGATGGAGAAGACTCAGAAGGAGTACTATCTAAACGAGCAGATGCGCGCAATCCAGAAAGAGCTGGGAGAGAAGGACGACTTCCGCAATGAGATTCAGGAGCTTGAGGCTAAGTTCAAAGACAAAGATATGCCTGAGGATGCTCGCGAAAAGACTGAGAAGGAGATTCGCAAGCTCAAGATGATGTCGCCAATGTCTGCTGAAGCCACAGTGGTGCGTAATTACGTAGACTGGATGTTGGCTTTGCCGTGGAATGAGTGCTCTAAAGAGGGTATTGAGATCGACAAGGCTCGTGATGTGCTCGATGAGGATCACTACGGCCTTGAGAAGGTGAAGGAGCGAATTCTTGAGTACTTGGCGGTACAGAAGCTGGTGGGCAAGATGCGCGGTCCGATTCTGTGCCTTGTTGGTCCTCCAGGAGTAGGAAAAACATCTCTAGGCAAGTCGATAGCTAAATCTACAGGAAGAGAGTTCGTTCGTGTAGCACTAGGTGGAGTACGAGATGAGGCTGAAATTCGTGGCCACCGCCGTACTTATATCGGAGCCTTGCCTGGTAAAATCATTCAGTCACTCAAGAAAGCAGGCACGAGTAACCCTGTGTTCCTGCTCGATGAGGTTGATAAGATGTCGACCGATTTCCGAGGCGATCCATCATCGGCGCTGCTAGAGGTGCTAGATCCTGAGCAGAACGATAGCTTTAACGATCACTACCTGGATTGTGACTATGACCTGTCGAAGGTGATGTTTATTACCACAGCGAATTCGTTACACACGATTCCAGGGCCTCTGATGGATCGTATGGAGATCATACGACTATCGGGGTACACGGAGCTTGAAAAGATAGCGATCTGTAAAAAGTACCTGATAGAGAAACAGTTGCAGGAGAATGGACTAAAGTTGGAGAACGTGAAAGTTGATGATGGTGTCTACTCGGATATTATCAATCGATATACGCGAGAGGCGGGCGTTCGTAACCTAGAGCGCAACGTTGCCACGCTCTGCCGAAAGGCGGCGATCGAGGTCGTTGAGAAGGGTCCGGACACGTTGGTTCATATAACTACTGACAATCTCCCCAAGTTCCTCGGTCAGCCTAAGTTCCGCTTTGGAAAATCCGAGGACCTTGACCAGGTTGGTCTTGCCACGGGTCTGGCGTGGACCGATAAGGGCGGAGAGCTTCTAGTTATTGAGACCACAGTATTGCCGGGCCGCGGCCGCCTGCAAATTACTGGTAAGCTCGGTGATGTGATGCAGGAGTCAGCGCGGGCGGCGCTGAGCTATGTTCGTTCGCGAGCAGCAGTGTTCGGCTTGCCTCGATATTTCTACGATAAAGTAGATATCCATGTGCACGTGCCAGAGGGAGCTATTCCGAAAGATGGTCCATCGGCAGGTATCACCATGGCCACATCTATTGTATCAGCGTTGACCGGTATTCCGATCGACAAGCACATAGCGATGACCGGAGAGATTACTCTTCGAGGGAATGTGCTGCCGATAGGCGGGCTGAAAGAGAAAGCTCTTGCAGCACATCGCGGTGGCATAAAACGAGTTCTATTCCCGAAAGAGAATGAGAATGACATCGAAGAGATTCCAGCAACAGTTCGTAACGAACTAGAGCTCATTCCCGTCGCCCATGTAGACGAGGTGCTCTTTGAGGCTTTGCAGTGTCGTAGCGCCCAGGATTTTTCCGCTATGTTGGCAAACAAGAAGGTGCGTGACGAGCTACTGTATGCAGATGAGAAGAAGAAAGAGGAGCGTGGTGATGGCGAGGCTCGTGAGGATAAGCAGAGCGCCAGCATCGTAGCGCACTAAGTTAAACCGGCTGGCCTCAGTGCGGCCAGACGTGTTTCCGTTATTAGCACAGCGCAACTAACCCAGATGGATTGGTCCTGCGCTGTGCCAGCTATTCAGCTTTAATGTCAACCCTTGAGCGCGTGTGGCCGGGCATTGCAGCACGCACATAGCCCCAGGAATCCTAAGGTGTTGGGCCCAGGTCACCGGCGTTTTGCCAAGGGTTGACTTTTAAACCTAAAATCGATACTTTTTTCTCCCTGCTAGGTGCACATTGAGCGCTCTCAAGCGTTTCTAGCGAGCATTGAGGCAGCAACGACATTCAGCTCCCCGCGAAGCTGTTTGTTTCCTGGTAATCTTGCGGGCGCTTAGCTCAGTTGGTAGAGCGTCAGCCTTACAAGCTGAATGTCGTAGGTTCGATCCCTGCAGCGCCCACCATCATCCTCCTACCACGATTTCTGAATTTGCGACTCGAACTGCCCGGCTGAATTGGTCAGATATTAGTTAAACCCAGCCACATTCATTTTTTTCAAAAATCACTCGCGCAGGGTTTAATTCTCTGGAGTCTGTGTTCCAGACGGGGTAGGGGTGGGAGTCGGTTCCGAGGTGTCCGAGTCGACATAAATACTTCGACGCTCCTTGGGTGTAAAGCGCGGGGACTTAGGATCAAACTCCTGACTATCGGGAATAGACGGATCGTTATTATCGAGGTCGACCTCTATGAAGCCGCGCTTATCTCCGGTAATGCCTTTGACGTTAAACGAAAGAGATATAAAGTCCCCACCAAGGGCATCACTTGGATGTAGGAAGAAAACCAGAAATCTTTCATTATCGGTAGCTACTCGATCATCTGGTGATGTTTGGCGCTCCTCATCGCGATTGGGAAAGAGAACGGCACTCCCTTTGACATATAGAAGTGATTTTGAGAGCCGTATTTTAAGCAATGAGCCATTTGGATTAATGTCTACTACTTCAAGAGAGACCCGATTTAAATCGCCTGAATCGATGTGATCACGCTCAAGGTCAAGGGCTATAGTGCCTGCATAGTTAGTGTCGCTGCCACCACCACCGCCGCAGGCAGTAATCAATGTAGCTAGCGCGATGGTGAGGATAATTTTCATGGTGGTGGCAAAGTTCAGTAATCCTAGACTACGATGCGATCTTGGATGCCAGGGATTCTAAGAGCTCTTGTACCTAGCAACCTAAAAGCGGAAGTCACGGGTATTAAAAAAGGTCAATACACACAAAAGTCGCAATAATTTTGATTATCTGCGCTAGTTTTCAGGGCTGCTCTTTCTCTATTTGGCCTCAATTAAAGCGGACTAAACCAACACCTCAAAACCGCCCTTTGGGTTACGCCCAATGCGTGCCAGAGCGGTATCTCGGTCGTGCTGAAAGCAGACAGTGGCATTTAGGGCCGTAGCGCGCTCTAGGAAAGATAACTTCTCCCGAAGCAGCGTATCCGCGCAGACATCGTAGCCCATATGAAAAGGTAGCGGCACGTGGTGTGACGTTGGGATTAAGTCGGTCGGGAAAAACAGTCGAGGGTTTGATTCACTACTACAGTTGCCTATTTCGATCCACTGTTGGCCAGGTGTGTGCCCATCAACGCGGTGAACCTTGAGATCGGGGAGTATTTCTAGCGTGCCGTCGTAAAGCTGTAGGTCGGCCGACCGTAGAGGTGCGATATTCTCTAAGAGGTAGCTGGCCCGATCTTTCGGGGTGGGATTATTGGCGCGCTCCCAGTTTGCAAGCTGAAGGTGAACTTTTGCTCGCGGATAAGTTAGTGCGAGCTCGCCATCAGAGGTGATATGAGAGATCCCTCCAGCATGATCAAAGTGAAGATGGGTGAGTACTACATCTGTAATCTCTAATGGATCGAATGAAAGCTCGCGAACAGGGGTGGTATCTATTGCATAAATCTGGCGCAGTTTGTCATTCCATTTATCTCCCGTTCCAACATCGACCAATATCTTGCGTGAGTCATCTTCCAGGAGAAGTGAACGGCACACTAGCGGTATGCAATTATCAATGTCGGCAGGTATGCTCTTGTTCCAGAGGGTCTTAGGAACAGAGCCAAACATGCTTCCTCCATCGAGCCGGAAGGCACCGAATACAACCAGGCTGACTGAGTATCGTCCAAACTGCATTGTAGCTCCTCATACATTAATCAAAAAAGAGCAGTTGAGATCCTTTTATCCTGATTAACCGCTTTTTTTAGTTTTAATAAATAGATCCTTTCACGTATCTTGTTACTGCGCTATTTGCTTGTGCTGTTTTTCCATCGCGGAGAACGTTTCTCAGAAAATGCTTGAATACCCTCGTTTGCCTCGTCCGAAAGGCTCACTAAAGCGCTACGATCAGCTAGCTCGTGCAAGCAACCCTTGCCGCTCAGAGTACGTAGTTCCAGTAGGTTCGCCTTGGTTGCACGCACGGCGTTTGGCCCCCGCTGAGCGATCACGTTACAGAGAGCTAGGGTCTCATTGAGGGCTATATCCTTCGGGACAGTGCGGGATATAAGCCCGATTCGGAGTGCTTCAGCCGCTCCAATACGCTCTGCAGAGAGAGCCAGATACGATAGTCCACGACCGGACACCACCTTAGAGAGTGGAGCTGCTACCACCAATGGAGCAAGGCCTACAGCGACCTCTGGTAGGCCAAATTGGGCATCATCAGCCGCGATCGCGATATCTGAGGCCGCCACGAGCCCTAGGCCGCCTGCCAACGCAAATCCATAGACTATGCATACTACAGGAGGGGCGCACTCCTGAATCGCCTGCACGAGCGTGGCAATCGCGCTAAAGAACTCCCGGCGGGTGGCTGGAGACTTGGCGTTGTTGAGCTCCTGCAGGTCGGCCCCTGCACAGAATGCCTCTGTACCACTTCCACGTAAGAGCACGCAGCGCACGGCAGGGTCTATACTTAGCCCTGTAAAGGCCGTTGTGAGCTCGCCGATGGTCTTCATATTGAGGGCGTTACGCGCCTCGGGGCGATTGATTGTTACTGTGGCGATATGCTTCTCAATATGAACGCTGATGTGCGAGTAACCTGTCATAGTGTCACCTTATCTGAGGGAAGAGAGTCAGTGCATTACGGGTAGTTATCGCTGCTACCTCTTCAAGCGACAAGCCTTTAATCTGCGCAAGCATCTTGGTTGTCTCAACGACAAAAGCTGGCTCACAACGTTTTCCCCTGTAAGGTTCTGGTGCAAGGTATGGAGCGTCAGTTTCGACAAGTATCTGCTCGAGAGGAATGGCCCTACAAACCTCACGAACCTGGTGAGCTTTTTTGAAGGTCAGTTGACCAGGAAAGGATACTCGAAAATTAATCTCCCGGAGCCTTTCCGCAAATTCGGCGTCCTCTGAGAAGCAGTGAAATACCCCGCCCACATCGCCTGCATGATGCCTGATTAGCGTATCGAGAGCTGCCACAGCAGCGTCTCGAGAGTGGATGATTAGCGGTTTCTTACTCTTTCGAGCTATGGCGATCTGGACTTCAAATATCTGATGCTGAGCTTCAATAGGCGCCCAATCGCGAAAAAAATCGAGTCCAGTTTCGCCAATCGCCACAACTTTTTCATGTTGCGCGAGAGTTTCTATTAAGCTTAGGTCAAGCGCTGAATCAGCGTTGTGCGGATGCACACCAACAGTAGCCCACACCATCGGATAACTCTCAGCTAATGCGATAGCTCGAGATGCGCCAGAAAGACCTCCGCCAGTTCCAATCGTGATTAAACGGGTAACTCCCGCTTCAGTTGCGCGCCTGATAACCTCATCTCTATCCAGTTCAAAAGGCTCCGAATCGAGGTGGCAATGAGTGTCGATTATCTCGATAGCCATATCAGGTCAACGCACTACCGGACACGTGCACCAGCCTGGATCGGCTTGTCCGGGGAGAGTAGGGCAAGCACTTCATCGCCTTCAGTCGATGCAGCTAATAACATACCACGACTCTCAACTCCCATCAGCTTGGCAGGTTTGAGATTGGCAACTATAACAATCTGCCGGCCGACAAGCTGCTCCGGCGTGTAGTGCAGAGCTATCCCGGATACTATTTGACGTTTACCCAGCTCTCCAACGTCTAGCTGAATCTGGTACAGTTTTTTTGACTTTGGAACTGGCTCCACCTTCTCAATCGTCGCAACTCTGAATTTGATCTTTGCAAATGTCTCAATGTCGATCTCGTCACTAGCAGGTGGAACGATTGCTGGCTGCGAGGGCTGCTGTTGCAAATTGTTGGGCTCGCCACATGCCGTTACTGGTAATTTTTGAGTGTCGTTTGATTCCATCAGATATCCTCCAGGGTACTAGGCGCATACTATAGCGTTTGCCAGCAGTCTGTAGCGAAATTCCACCTTTTGGAAAACGCTATCGATTCGCGGAAGCGAATCAAAACAACGACCTACAGTGATTTACGGCAAAAGCCTTGCTGGTTTGCCGGCACGGACTTTCGACAGGCAATATAGCTCAGAATGCTCTTAAATGGCCAGTGAAACTAACTCAGAGCTCGCTCCCACACCGGGGCGACCGAGTTTGGCGTAGTTTGATACGCATGCCCCAGTTTCTGATTGCAGCTCTTCAGAACCGCAAGAATAGCTAGCGTGGCATTTACATGGCGATCGAGCACCAAGTATTCCGCGTCGATTGCATTCTGTAGGGCGTGGGCCCACACTGTGGCAGCATTGGGGTCAGCAGCATGATTCAAAAGTCGCTCACGGATAGCGGTTCGGAGAAAGGTTATTCTCTCGCGCATTCCGGTTTTGTCCGCAGCCCAATCCTGGGCGGCCTTGGCGATAGTTGCGATGTCGCCACGCCAAGCGGCATCAAGTGCTGCTGTAATCTGTTCAGGTAAGTCGCTCCTTGCGTGAATTGATTCCAGTGCCGCACACGAACCATTGGCAAAAGGAATAAGAGCGCGCTGCTCCTCACTGGCTCCGTGCTGAGATGCTATCTGATCCAGCTCACTATCGGAGAGACGGTCAAAAAACCAACGCTGACAGCGCGAGAGCACTGTTTGTGGCAATCTCGATGGTGTTGTAACGATCAAGATAAAAAAGTTCTCAGGCCTTGGCTCTTCAAGGGTTTTAAGCAGGATATTAGCGCCCACGGTTGAGATATTGTCAGCATCGTTTAGGATGGTGACCTTACGTAGCCCGAGAAAGGGACGCAGACTGAGTTTTTCGAGAGTGCTGCGTAGGTCATCAACCGAAAGACCCTCTTCGCTCCATTCCAGGGTGCGCAGATCAGGATGATTACCCGACCTGATAAGCCGACATGCCTGACATTCCCCACACCCACCGTAATTTTCCAGAGGGGGAGCCGCTTCGCTGGCGATGCAAAGTAGCCGAGCAGCCAATTCACGAGCTACCAGCCGCTTGCCAACACCAGCAGGGCCACTAAATATAAGGGAGCTTGGTAAACGCTCCTCAGCAACGAGCGCTGCTAACGCTTTGCGTTGATGAGAGTGGCCAATCAAGGTACAATTTGTTGATGATAACGGCATGTTTAACGGCAAAATGTTATAGCGTTGTCCAAAAATCGGCAGCGAAATACCGCCTTTTGGACAACTCTATCGATTGGCGGATGCGAATCAAAGCAACAATCTATAGTGCTATACGGCAAAAGACTTGCCACTTTTACAGGCCCGTACTTTTGCGCAACATTATAGCATGCTAGCCGGTGGTAGTGCCACCGTTGAAGGCAGGCCAGTAAGCAGACATACTAGCAGGTAAATCACCTGCGATAACATTCAGTTATATGGCTGTATAGCGCTAGCTTGTCCTCTCAAAGACCCTAAATGGCCCTAGTATGGTGTATATCGGCAAGCAGTTTTGATACTCAATTGATAGTGCTAAAACTAGCAGGAAATGCGCGCATCCTTTCTAGAACCGCTCTCAAAAACATCTTCTGCTCCGGTCGACGAGATGCGGGCTGCGACTTCGTCAAACTTCGCGAAAAAATCCTCAGTGTATCTCAGAGGATACACCTCCGGTTTTTTCGCTCGTTTTCCTCGTCTCGCCTCACATCTCTTCAACCTCGCGACGAAGCTATTTTTGAGACCGGTTCTAACTTTCTGGCTAATTGCCGCAATCGGTGTGTTTTGGGGATATCCCTGGGCGTCTGCCACACCCACAGACACTCAAGCATGGTTGCTGGTTGCATCAAACATCCCGCTTGAGTCCACTAAACAATATCAATTATATCTTGAAGCCCAGCCTCGACAGGGGGATGATCTGCAGAGAGCCTCAACGGTTCAGTTACGGACAGCAGTTACCTATTCTTTTTCCAAACATTGGTCCTCTGCTCTAGGGTATGCTTGGACCCCGTTTCTTTTGGATACAGACTATCATCGTGCCTACCGAGATGAGCACCGCACATGGCAAGGGATAACTTTCAGCCATGCAGGGCTTGGCGCGCAGTGGCTACACCGACTAAGGCAAGAGCAGAGATTTATAGAGAATGCTTCCGATGTAGCGCACCGATCGCGTTATCAGTTGCGCATGAATCTACCCCTCTCTAGTCGCGGTGATTTCGGGCTCTCTATATTTGATGAATTTATGGTGCACCTCACTTCAGTGGAACAGGGCCCGACGAGTGGTTATGATCGTAATCGCATATTCGTAGGACCATTCTGGCAAACTAACGATGTGCGTTATGAATGTGGTTACCTTGGTGAACACGCCAAGCGATTTGGTAACGACGAGAGGTGGGTAAATGCGTTGCTAGTTTCAGTGGTACGATCTTTTTAAGCTAAATCGTGTGCTTGTCGAGCTATTCTGATTCATTTTTTCAAAAATGAATCAGACCGGTTCTAGCTAACGCGAAGAACTCGATGTTGCCGCAGTAGCAGTTGCAGTTTGAGCTGTGGTGCTTGCACTCGTACCGCCACTAGAACTCTGAAGCGCCTTAGCTGCTGCTTCTTTTTTCTTTTTCTCTTCTTCCTTCTTTAGGCGGGTGTAGTCAAGGTAGCTGAGGTTAGCTTGGATATTATCCGTGTTACTGTAAACGTACGCCAAGAAAAATTCAGTGATGGTCGCTTTACGCACCTGCAACTCTTCTGCGAGTCTGAGCACCAGAGGCATTCGGGTCTTGTTCTCGTTCTCAAAGGCCTCCCACCATTTGCGGGCGCTGCCTGTGGTGTTATCCCAGTCTAGGTTCTTTTTAACCTCGGCTAGCTTCTTATCGACTTGATCGGCGCTCCAGCCTGCTGTGTTGGTGATTCCAGGTGGTAGTCCATTGTTGTAACCACCACCACCGCCTCCTCCACCGCCAGTAGCTGCGGTGGTTGGAGCTTTCTCCTCGTATTCAATAGGAGAGGTGCGAAGCTTTAACTCCTTCTCATCCGAATCAAACTCCTGTAAGCGTTTAAGCATCTCAGGAATCTTGAAAAACGGGATTAAGTGCCCCTGGAATACTGGCGTATTCGGCATGAAGAAAGTACTGATGTTATCCGTTGGACGACCTATTTCGTCTGGGGTCAAGACCGCACGTTGTTGAACCTGCTCTTGTGTACTGTCGTTTCTGCTGGCAAATATCTCAATCATCTTGCGGTTTGCACCGGTAGATTGAGTCTGGAAGCGAATGGTCATCTGGCCGCTTTCTTTCGATGCCCATTCAGCATCTACTAGATCGAGAGGTGGCAGGAATATCTTGGTACTGAAGCCGGCCAGAACGGAGTCAGAGTCATCTGCGTAGTTAGCTTTTACCTGCGCCGTTGATTGAATCGCAGCTACAATGCTTACGTTACGCGATCGTAGTGTGTTGAGTTTGACGTGAATGTCTGGAAGACGTCCGAGTGCGCTTGCGAACTCATCGATTACTAATCCAACGGGGCGGGGTAGGCGTACCCCCGGGCACTGCTCTGCGCGCTTGGTGAGGAAGCGTAGAATCTCCACGACGATGACGTTTGCCATTGGACGGAGCATCTCTAACTCAGACTCACGAAGCTCAACTATAAATAGAGTCGGTTTCTGAATCAGGTCCTCGATGTCGAGCTCCATCTGGGAGGTAGTCGCTCTAATCGCGGTCAGGTCCCATGCGGATAGGCGCATACCGAGCTCAGACATAATCGTGTCGGCGTTTTGTGAACCTGAGCGGGCGAGCTCCACAAATGTGCGGGTGTTTCTGAGTGCTTCCGGATGAGCCTCTAGCCAGTCGCACAGGGGTTTCATACCTGATTGAACGATCTCGTGGATACGTGGCATCGACAAGGTTTCATTCTTGTCGTGTAGAAGTCCCACCATCACTGCGTTCAAGATCGCTAAGGCGTTGTTACGGAAGAAGGGGCTATCTGATTTGGCTTCTGGTACATCGGTAGCTGCGATAATGGTTTGGGCGATCAGCTTACAGTCAGTATCGTCGTCGATCTTACCGAGGATGTTCCAACTAAGGGAGCGAGCGCGATCAAGGGGGTTAAAGAGTAGGATAGTCTTTTCTGGGTTGTATTTGCGCGTCATGGCGGCGAGTTGTCGCCACATTTCAGGTTTGGAGTCGATAACGATCGTAGAGCGCACTGGGTCTAAGCAATCGCCGTATAGGATCGGCAGGATGAAGCGGCTGGTTTTACCTCCTCCGGTTTTTGCGACAATAAGTACGTGCCTGTTTCGTTCGCCGCGTGGAATAACCAGCTTGGCATTGGTGAACGCCGTACCCTCACTACCACGCAGGTCGTTAACGTAGAGGATCGTGTCAGCAGGTTCACCTGAAGGTCTTGTCCACTGGGCGATCTGTTCGGTGTTTGCTAGATCACCTGAGCCTAGCTCGTTGCTCTTTGATCGCTGCGGCCGTCGTGCTTTCCCCTTCATTAAAGCACTAATAGAGAGATCCCCGACGACAACGCCGGTTTTTTTGTACTCCTGCCAGCTATAGTTGAGAACAAGGGCGATGTATCCAAAGAGAGCCACAAATAGGCCCTCCTCAAGCGCAAAGCGGGTATCAGCAGGTGCAATAAGCGCTGAGAGTAAGGGTTCGATCACGGGCACAGGAGCGATCCCGGCGTGCGGTGTCGTTAGTGTATATAACAGCTTATCCACTATACGCAGCACTCGTTCAGGATCTGCAACGTGCAGGACCTGAGCGATTAGGAGCAAGAGACCAACGACACCCGGAACAAAGTTACGCACTAGTGTCGTCGTGCCGGCGATAACAAACTGGTACATGAAGCAGGCGGCAGCTCCGACGCCGAGAGTCAGGATGCCCACCACCCAGTTGAGTTGGTAGAACCAATCGACAAAATGTAGAATGAGCAGCTCTAGTACTCGTAACATGCTCTAAGCCCTTTCCTCCGACAGCCCCTTGGTAGTTATGGCGGGTTCCACCCTAAGTGTGCGCTTACACGGCATTATACAGAGATGAAAAGGGCCTCCGGAACGGTTTTTTTGTGGCGCCCTTAGAGTTTCTATTAAGATTAAAAGATTCAGTAACATCAAAGTATTAGTCGCTCCAAATAATGATTTTGCCCCTATGTAGTGCCAATCTTAAGGCTTTATCAAGCTACAAACCCTACATGCGCCATCAGGGGGGATATCGGTTTTAAATCCCAGTAACTCAATAAAGTGAGCCCTATAACCTCTCAACCACAGTAGCTATCCCCATTCCTAGACCAATACACATAGTTACCAAGGCGTATCGACCTTTAGAACGCTCAAGCTCATCGACTGCCATCCCGAGCAGCATAGCTCCGGTAGCACCGAGGGGATGTCCGAGAGAGATGCCGCCTCCGTTTACGTTTACCTTGGAAGGGTCGATTTCTAGCTCACGCATAGTCATGATCGGTACCGGTGCAAATGCTTCATTGATCTCCCAGAGGTCGATCTGATGACACGCCAATCCAGCCTTCTTTAGCGCCTGTTTAGAGGCCTCTATCGGCCCGGTAAGCATCACACGCGGGGGCGAGCCGATAGCCGCCTGAGAGACGATGCGCGCACGTGGCGCGAGGTTAAACTTTTTCAGAGCCAGTTCGCTTGCTAGCAGCACAGCTGCAGCTCCGTCAACGATCGCCGAGGCGTTCCCTGCGGTGATGATGCCACCTTCAGGCTTGAAAACGGTCTTTAGACCCGCGAGGGCCTCACGTGTTGTTTCAGGGCGTGGATTATCATCAACGTGTAAAGATCGCTCCACACCGGCATCATCGTGATACGGAACTGGTATCAGGCCCTTGGAAAAGCGCCCCTGGTCGATCGCTTGTTTAGCGAGTTGCTGTGAGCGAAGCGCAAACGAGTCTGCGTCGTCTCGGGATATTTTAAACTGCTCTGAGAGTAGCTCAGCTGCCATACCCTGCTGCACCAGATCCGGGTGGAATTTTTTTAGTAGAGGGCTCTCTTCGCCTCCACAATCGCTAAACATCGGCACTCGCGTCATGTGCTCTACGCCGCCGCCGATAGCAAGGTCATAGGTTCCTGCAAGAATTGCGCTCGCTGCGAAGTTAACGGCCTGTTGCCCCGAGCCGCAGAGCCGGTTAATGGTGGTAGAAGGGACGGAAAACGGCCAGCCAGCAGCGAGAACACTAGCTCGGCCAACACACCAACCCTGCTCAAGAGTTTGGGTAACACAACCGATCAAAACATCTTCAATCTTTGCTGGATCAAGCTTGTTGCGACTCACCAAGGCATTGAGCGGGAAGGTCAGAAGATCTGCCGGATGAACACCAGCGAATTTACCCTTTTTTCGTGCGCGAGGAGTTCTTACGGCGTCAATGATATAGGCAGTGGTCATAAGTGATTCCCTTTATCTCAGCAAAAACTCACCTCAATTCGTCTACAATAAACTATCGTGATTTAGGGCAAAAGCTTTGCCAGTTTAACTGGCCCGGACCTTCGCAGATCACTATCGCAGATAATACGAATCGTTACTCCGATCGTTGCGCACCTGCGTGTAGCATGCAACAGAGAATGACGATTAATCGATTATTGACACTTCAACACGACGGTTGAGTTGGCGACCTGCTGGGGTGCGGTTGGTCGCAACGGGCCTTTTGGCCGAATAGCTCTCGACCTTGATTTGGTCCAGAGCCAGTCCGTGAGATGCCAGGTAAGCAGCAACGGAGTCCGCTCTGGCCTGGGCCAAACGGTCGTTATAATCCGCTCGCCCAGTCTCATCTGTGTGGCCAGTAACAAGGATACGGGAGTGTCGTGGGCTTCTCTTTAGGGCGTCCGCAACAGCTTCAAGGCTTGCAATCGCTCCCATGCGTATGTTTGTTTGATCTTCATCAAAGAAGACCGTGTGCACTCCGTTAATCGGACTAGTGCACAGTGACGAATCTAGTTTGCTTTGGAGTTTCAAGAGCGAGTTGTGATTAGCGGCTGCCTGTACCTGCAGCGAGGCCAGCTGGCGATTCTGCTCAAGCTGCACACCCTCCTCTAGATCGTAGCCCATACCCATTAACATTCCCGCTGCCGCCCCAAAGCCAGAGCCAACGGCTGTGCCCTTGCCAGGAGTGCTAACCTGGTTACCTACGACAGCACCGGCTCCTGCGCCCCAGCCGGCACCGAGTAAAGCCCCAGCGACGGTTTTATCGGGACCTGATTGAGGGTTCGAGCAAGCGGTAAACGCACATGCGGTTATCGCAAGAATCGCTTTGACTAAACGGGTGCAGTTAAGAGGCATGGTGTGCTCCAAAAAGAATCTTACTCAAGTGGCGAAAACAACGCTCACCGACATAATGAATTCAGTCTAAGGTCTGGATGACTTTAGACTGGAAACCCTCAAATTTCTTTGATGCAGGCTAGAAGGCGCGGGGTGCTGGAAAACGCTGGTTTATTCCTTGTGCATGCGTGCACGTCCTAAGGCGCGAAATACCATCATCAAGGCGCTGATGGAAGCTAATACGAACCAAATAAGGGTCACAGGCACCCGTGTAAACGTACTCTGATAGTTTATAAGTGATACCTCCATCGGCAGGGTTGCTTCGGTGTACGGAAGGAGTGATGCAAGGGTTCGCCCAAGGGGATCAACTACGCCTGTGACACCTGTGCTGGTAGACCTGAGAAGAAAACGCCTGTTCTCAATCGCCCTAAAGCTAGCGATCATGTGGTGTTGATACGGAGCAACTGTGTTGCCGAACCAGACATCGCTTGATTGATTTATCAGTAGCTCCGCGCCGGCTTTAGTGGCTTGTTGAGCGAGTCGAGGGACCAAGTCCTCGTAGCAGATCAGCGGCGAAAGTTTCACAAGACGCCCATCTGATAGTTTATAAGACATGACCTTAGTTGAGTTGCCGGCTATAAAATTTCCGGCAGTGTGGTTGATCTCCTGTAGCCAGGGGAACCAGTCGCTCATGGGAGTGTATTCGCCAAAAGGCATTAGAATTGTTTTGTGGTAGGGCTCGTCGACCGAACCATCGGGGCGGGTCAAGATGGAGCTATTGAAGTACTCACGCTCGCTTAGATAGGTAATTCCTCCGACCAGAAAAGCAGACCCATCGCCGAAGTGAGGTAATACTCCAGCTTCCGAAACATGCTTTGTAGCATCGGGAATCAGATCGGTAATAGAAGACTCAGGCCAGATGATGAGCAGGTCCTTATCGGCAAAAGCAGCGCTCGTCCGCAGATACTGCTCGCGACTAACAGAGAAAAATGTCATGCCGTGACTCTGCTTAAGAGACACATTACCTTGAATCATCAGTGTTGGGATCGTATTAGGTGTTAGGCTATTAATTGTCTGTTGTATCCAAACTCCGTAGCCAAGCGAGGCGCCTAAAACACAGATTGCCATGGGGAGTACTGCGGGAGCTACTCGGCGCCTAGCGCAGAGAGCCTCTGAGAGCCACATCATGACGAATGTTATGCCGGTTACACCTAATATCCCAGCAAGCTGAGCAAACGGCACAAATCCAAGCTGGGTGTGACCGAAATCCCAGGGGAATATCTTGATCCAGCAGTGGTGGGCGATAAGCCATGAAACTGCAGTTCTGAGACCCCATCGAGAGCACCACTCGGGTAGGTGCGTAAAGCTGAAAGCCCAGATCAGAAATTGAATGGCGCTCGCTGCGACATAGAACGAGAATACTGCCAGAGCAGGTACTAGCTCCATACCACCAAAATCTCGTATGGTGGAAAGCAACCAGAAAAAACCTCCGGTGTAGGTGATTAGCCCAGCGACGTAGATTCGTATGTAACGACTCTTTGGTAACCGCAGAGCTGAATAAAATAGCGGTAGTGACGTCCAGCCAAGCGCGGCACAAATAGCTGACCCTGGGTAGTGCCACGCAGCTACCAGAGTTACCGCAGCCAACAGTGAAAAGAGCCAATTGATCACGCGAATGGGTTTGTGCAGAACGATGCGCCTGCTAAGAACTTCTCAATCCAGAGGAGTCGATTGTATTTAGCTGTGCGCTCACTACGGCACACTGAGCCGGTCTTTATCTGGCCGCAACCAGTTGCGACCGCAAGGTCCGCTATCGAAGTGTCTTCTGTCTCGCCTGAGCGGTGCGACATGATCGAGCGATAGCCGTTTTTGTGGGCAAGGTTAATTGCTTCTAGGGTCTCTGTAACGGTTCCGATCTGATTGAGCTTGATTAGAATGGCATTGCCTGCTCCACGCTCAATCCCATCAGCCAGGCGCTGTGTGTTGGTCACAAATAGATCGTCTCCGACTAACTGGATACGGTCACCGATACTTTCGGTCATTAAACGCCAACCGTTCCAATCGTTTTCATCGAGCCCGTCTTCTATACTGACTAGAGGATACTTAGCTGCCCATTCAGCATAGAGCCCCACTAGGTCAGCTGACGAAAACTCCTCCTTGGTGCTTTTCTTGAAAACGTACTTCTCTTTTGCCTCGTCGTAAAATTCGCTCGCTGCCACATCCAGAGCAATTGATACATCGTTACCTGGTTCGTATCCAGCATCTGAGATCGACTCGACGAGTGCTTGCAGAGTTGCTGCTGGACTTTCTAAATCAGGAGCAAATCCACCCTCATCACCGATTCCGGTGGAGAGGCCCTTCTTTTTCAGGTTCTTTTTTAGCGCGTGGAATACCTCGGCAGCACAGCGGATATTCTCAAAGAAGGTAGAAGAAACATGCGGCACGATCATGAACTCCTGGAAATCCAAGGAGTTTGAGGCATGGGCTCCGCCATTGATAATGTTAACGAGAGGTACAGGTAGCTGGCGTGAGTTAGCTCCACCGATGTAGCGAAACAGTGGAATGCGCAGGTGATTGGCTCCTGCGTGCGCGGCTGCAAGGCTCACTCCGAGAATCGCGTTAGCGCCGAGTCTGCTCTTTGTCTCTGTGCCATCAAGGTCGATCAGTTTTCGATCTAAATTAGTAAGGTCCAAGACATCGTGCCCTGCAACTACCGGGGCTATCTTCTCCTGAATGTTCTCAACTGCTTTGAGGGCTCCCTTTCCCAGGTAGCGCTCGGCATCTCCATCTCGCAGCTCCAGCGCCTCATACTCCCCAGTGGAAGCGCCCGAAGGAACCATTGCACTTCCCTGAGTTCCGTCTATTAGCGTGACAGTGGCTGCTACGGTGGGGAATCCGCGTGAGTCAAGACATTCATAGGCGCTGACTGTAGCGATAGTGCTAGGAAGGGTAGGCATAGATACTCCTGTATTTAATTTCGGAAGGATATTAGCGCTGTTAGCAGGGGGTGTCTACATCTGATGAGCTATAGGTAGGGTGTAATGACCAGCAGTAACGGCTCGGTGTTCACTTAAAGACCTCACAGGAAGCTGGTCTACGAAATATAGCGTTCTCCAAAAGTCCGTAGCGAAATCCCGAGTTTTGGAGAACGCTATCGATTCGCGGATGCGAATCAAAACAACAACCTATAGTGATGTACAGCAAAAGCCTTGCCAGTTTTACTGGCACGGACTTTTGCACGTCACTATAGTG
>JBKCMS010000066.1:0-60585 GCA_046300175.1 Pseudomonadota bacterium
CTATAGTGACGTGCAAAAGTCCGTGCCAGTAAAACTGGCAAGGCTTTTGCTGGACATCACTATAGGTTGTTGTTTTGATTCGCATCCGCGAATCGATAGCGTTATCCAAAACTCGGGATTTCGCTACGGACTTTTGGAGAACGCTATAGTTAATCGAGGAGCATCCATGTCACCCTTCGCTGATACCATTCAGAAGTCGATCGCCAAAACCGGAAGTGTACTCGTCGCTGGATGCGACCCTGTGATTGATAAGCTGCCGGCCTTTCTCATAGCAGATGCTGAGCGACGAGCAACGACAGATACCGACTTTGTGGAGCGAGTGCTGGCTTCTTTTGGAGATGTCTTTATAGCGGCGGTTACTGGAAAAGTTGCGGCCGTAAAGCCAAATATTGCATTCTTTGAGCAGTATGGGATAGCTGGCATCGCTGCTTTTTCACGACTCTGTAAAGCGATGCGTGCGGCGGGTCTTCCGGTGATCGCTGATGCAAAGCGCGGTGATATCGGCACAACAGCCGCGGCCTACAGCGCGGCCTTTCTCGGAAGGAGTCGAATCGCTGGTCGGGTCATCGAGGGTTTTCCAGCTGATGCCGTTACCATCAATCCTTTTCTAGGTTTCGATACCCTGGAGCCTTTTATCAAGGATTGTCAGGAATACGGAAAAGGTATCTTTGTACTTGTGCAGACCTCCAACCCTGGTGCGGTGGCTATTCAGGGGTTGACGGCGCAGGGTAAGCCGGTGCGTGAGCACGTTGCGCAGTGGTTAGCTGAGCGCGCAGAGGTATTAGCAGGATCGTGTGGGTGGTCTGGGCTGGGAGCGGTGGTAGGAGCTTCTTATCCCGAGGAGGCTAAGCGGTTGCGGCAGTTAATGCCCAGAAATTTTTTCCTGATTCCTGGCCTGGGAGCTCAAGGTGCGGCAGCCAAGGATTCTGTGGCTGGATTTGGCGTTCTTAATGGAGAGCCTGGTGGGGCTCTTGTTAACGTTTCACGTGGATTATTGGAGGGAACTGCTAGTTCAGCTGAGGAATTGCTTGCGTGCATAGCTCAAAATGCCGATCGATTCAATCAGCAGCTTACAGAAGCTCTACGGTAAGTTGTTACAGACTGAGCCCTTTTACGAGTCGCTCACTGGGGATAAATGGGCGATGACCCAGATTGTAAATAGCGTAGGGAAGAGCGCAAGATGAGCTGTTTTAACTATAGTGACGTGCAAAAGTCAGTGCCAGTAAAACTGGCAAGGCTTTTGCTGGACATCACTATAGGTTGTTGTTTTGATTCGCATCCGCGAATCGATAGCGTTCTCCAGAACTCGGGATTTCGCTACGGACTTTTGGAGAACGCTATAGATTCGTCGAAGGCCCCGCACTTTGAGATACAAGTAGCCGATTCCTACGCTTCTTTAGTAAATTGACTTTCCCTCATTAGTTAAGCAGAGTAATGGCTTCATGAGCTCGAAGCCACCACAATCTCCCAAAAATTTAAACGCAACTCTATCGGTCGATTCATTGGTAGGGGGGCTAGTGCATTACGACGACGAGGGGCAAGTCGTGCTCGGGGTCGTAACAGGACTCAAGAAGGATAAAATCATAATACTGACAGAGCGTGGCCGCGAGCTTGAGCTGATACGGGCGCGGCTACATGTTTTGCCGGGTAAACTAACGGGTGTCTTTGCTTCAACAAACGCACGAGTTGAAAGGCTAAAAGAATTAGCCAAAGAGATAGAGAATGCCGCTACAACGGTCAACATCATCGAGCTGTGGGAGTTTGTGCACGAGGAGGGGCGCCAGTTCACTGTATCTGAGCTCAGCACTATGTACCTGGGGTCTGACGATCTTATGAGTCATGCAGCGCTCCGGGTGGCCATGATCCGGGAGCGTATTCACTTCAAGCGAGAGCGCGATACTTTTGAGCCAAGAACGCAGCGTGTAGTTGAAGATCTTCGTCGTGCAGAGGATGCAAAAGCCCAGAAGAAGGCGGCCCGCGATCGGTGTCTTGCGTTTCTGGAGCTTAAAACTTCGGACAATGAAGCGGCAATACCTCCCGATCTAAGAGATTCCTTTCGGTTGATTGAGGAAGTTGCGGCATCAATAGTTCACACGGACCCGGCAAGACAGAAAGAAGCTCGTGATTTCGTGCATCTTTGTGGGGAGCGTCTAAAGCTACCTGAGAGTATGCCGATAGAGAAGCAAGCCTTTGAGGTGCTGTGTAAGACCGGCGTATTCAACGAACACACAAACCTTTCGCTCATCCGACACGATATACCACAAGAGCACAATGCTGAAGTGGAAGCTGAGGCAGCAGGGCAACATGCTCCTTGTGAGCTTGAAGATTTCTCAGTCCATGAAAGGCAATTCCGGCGCGATCTGACATCTGCATTTACGTTTACCATCGATGATATATCGACTCAGGATATGGATGATGCGCTCTCTTTGGAGCGCACCCCTGATGGATACGTTTTGGGAATTCATATAACTGACGTGACTATGGCAGTTATGCCAGGGTCACGGATAGATCGTGCAGCCAAGAGGCGCGCTACATCGCTGTACTGTGCCGACCGCACCATTAACATGCTCCCATCTCATTTGGCAGAAGGTGTCTGCAGTCTTAAAGTTGGTGTTGTGCGTCCTTGCCTCTCGGTGTTGGTCAAGTTAAGTGAGTCTCTAGAGATATGCTCAAGCGAGGTGTGTGGTTCTTTTGTGCGGGTGGGGTGTCGGTATACTTATGATCAGGTAGATGACCTCCTCGAAACAGGGGACTCTACTTTGTTACTGTTGCACGATATCGCGGCAGCATGTGAGGAAGGCCGAATTCGTAACGGAGCTATGCGCGTTCAGAAGCGCGAAGTAGTGCCTTTCTACGAAGACGGTCAGGTGCGCCTGCAGGAGATAGAGGAGGATAGTCCAGCCAGATTACTGGTGTCGGAGATGATGGTGCTCGCTAATACAGTCATGGCAAAATTCGCAGCAGCCAATCGAATTCCGGTCCTATTCCGAGGCCAAGAGCGTCCTGATGATCGTCACGGTGATGCAAATAATCGGGAGCAGGCTCCCGAGGGGCCAGCAAAGGATTTCTCAGCACGTACTAGACTCAAGAAATCATCGGTATCATTCGAGCCGGTTCACCACGCAGGACTGGGAGTCGATGCATATATTCAAGCCACTTCTCCGATCCGGCGTTATATGGATCTATGTCATCAACGACAGCTTCTCTCTTTTTTAAAGGGTGGAGGGCCGTGGATCGCTCCCGGTGAGTTTGAGTCGGTGGCGGCCGAGGTGGAGCTGCCGCTTCAGGAAGCAAATCTTGCTAGTCGAGAGACGAAGCGGTATTGGCTTCTTCGCTATCTTGAGCAGAGAGAGCGTAATAAGCCGATCGAAGGAACGGTGGTGCGTGTGGACCTAAAGACGCCCCTTGTTGAACTAGACGAGGTCTACATTACTGTGCTTGTGCGTTTGCAACAACGTGCTGTGCTAGGCCAGCGAGTAACTCTACGGATCAGTGCAGTCGATGCTCATGCCGATTATGTAAGGCTAGCACCTTAGAGGCTTGGTTGTTCTAGCTCGCATAAACCCTGCGCGAGTGATTTTTGAAAAAAATCACTCGCAATAGCAGGGCGAGCGCAATCTTGGCCCATGAAGATCAAGGGAACAGCCAAGTTGCGTCGTAGAAGACAAAAAACTCTAGCTGTAGAAAGAGACTATCTAGTTGCTGATAAGCGTGGGACCAGTGATGGCTGAGTAGGTTTTTAACTTAGCAGGAACTTGAAAGCACTTGAGCAAGAGCTCCGGCTGGAGCGCTATGCGAGCTTCTTGAGACAGGATTAAGTGCATATTGTTGCTCGATGCAGGTAAGTCATCAGAGAGCATCGCGGAGTACCTCTTTTTGAGCGGCAAGACCGTCACTATAGCTCAATGTACCTGCTTATCCGGAATCTGGGAGAGAGATTCAGCTAATACATCGATTTGCAGCTGATCGCATAGCTGACTGATCATCTCAAAGGCTTGAGTCAGAGAATTTACCTGATCCGTCGTGAGCTCGATTATTTCGGTTGCCAACTCTTCCTCAGTTAATTCTGGGAGGTTAGGTAGAGTCTTTATCATGTCGGCAGCTCCGTAAAGCCCGGTGGGTCTTTTAGTGCCCACAGGAAGTGTTGACCTGCAATTAAGATGCACTATACGTGCCAGAGTCGGCCTCTTGCTGGTCTATAGATTCGGTCGGCCTAAATCCCTAGGAGCTTTATAAAGCAAGGCTAATTATATCCGTTAAGGACGGTAAAAATTGTCACGTCGGGCCGTTTATGAGCCGGCAACTGGAGTTTTAGCTTGGCAGGGAGTCTCAAGATGTGTCAGATATTTGACTTTCTGAAGATGATTTTGGGACCAGCGCTAGGTTAATGGTGCGCCTAAGCAGAGTCGCAGAATTGGGCTACGGATTTCCGTCATTCGCCACAAATTAGCGCGATCCAGCAGCAGCTTTGATAGCAAGAATTAGCCCCTTATCCTGTGCGCAGTCAGTCCCCGTTAATACGGAATCAGTGGCATCGAAGTGAACTCGGGTGTTGAGTATCTCGCTACCATCCTGGTCACGCCAATTTAGCCACAGCCCCATTCTCTTTGAGTCGAGATATATCGGCCGAAAAGTTAGTGAATGACCATTAGGTAGTTGTAGTGAATCACGCGTCTTTAGCGCAATCACCTCCTCCTTGGCTGAAAGGAGTTGGAAGCTATCAAATGGCAGTTGTGAGAGCTTAGGCTCAAGATCACGAATCGCAGGGTCAAGCTTCATAGTTCTTGCTGCTGTTGATCTAGCGTCATCGCCGCTGTGCGGTTCAGATGCTTGTATCGTACGCACTGATAGGGTGACCGAGTGCGTCCCGTCATTGTTGTCCTCAGCAAATGCCCCAGCGGCTTTACCTGCGATCAAGCTTGCAATTAGCAGTAACCAAAGCCCATTGATCCGCCTTGTTATTAGGTAAGTCGAAAAGGACGCTAAAGATTTTTTTAGGATTACAGCTATCATGGACTCTATTTCTCACCACTCTGCCTATGTTCGTCAAGCTGCTGTCGTGGGAACGGACGAGACGGTAGGGGATCGCCCGGACTATCCAGGGCCATTCCGAGAGGTGTGGCTTCAAGCCTAGCCGCAGAGCTACCTATACCTAAGGAGTCTCTCCTGAGGGAATTATTATCAGGTAAACGGCTCTTGTGCAGAGGCACAGCTCTGCGACGTATCCAGATGATTGCTGATGAACCCGTTGGATCGGGAATCAACTTGAGCGACCCATTAGCCCGCATCCAGTCGACTTCCATTGAGTGGTGATGATTGACTGGAGCCACAGCATAGCGCGGACCTGAGGCCGTTGAATTGCCGATAGCAACTGGCTGGATAAATTGGTTATTAGCAACCGGGCCAGCCATCGGGGCAGAGAAGGAGGTAATCGGCGTTGGCCGCGACATAACGACCAGCAGAGTTGCAGCGACTGCGGCACCTGATAAGCCACCCAGCATCGCATGCCGCGGGCTAACGCGTTTCCACAGCGACTCATACCTATGTTCAGATGTCGTCTCAAGGCGTCTAGCGCCGAGATACAGAGCCGCCCGCTGCTCCTGATCTATTCGCGCATTGATACGAGCCCACAGATCAACCGGCTGGGCACAATCGGATCGAGCGAGATCGGCACAGCGATCCTTGATCGTGCCGAGATCGGATAAGAAATCACGGGCGCACGCACTGCGTGAGATAAGTCGTCGAGCTAGGAAGGCAGATAGGCACGAACATTGGCCATCGTGAAAGCGCGAGAGCAGCTGCTCCTGCTTTTCAGAGAGCACTGTTTGTGAGAGACCTTTTTGCGAGTTCTCCGTCTGTGAGCCGTTAGCGGTGTTATTGATTGATTCACCCTTGCGGAAGCCGGTCATAGTTCTCATTCACCTCGTGCTCGCTGCGCGTATTTCTTAGTATCTCTGAGTATGTCTCGGCGCTCATCTTGAGCCCGCGAATCCCCGCTGTCTTCAACACGGGTTGATTCAGGAGCATAATCTCTCAAAGCTTCCTGCAGAGCTTTGCGAGCGTAGAACAACCTGCTCATCACCGTGCCACGCGGCACACCCAGTGCCACCGCGATCTCTTCATAGTCAAGTCCATCAACCTCCCGCAAGGTGATTACTGCTCGATGCTCATCTGACAATCGGGCGAACACCTCGTCGATCTTTCTGCCGGTTTCTCTGCGGAGCAGAGCTTCCTGTGGCCCTTCAATGTTTTGGCTGACTGGAAGGTCATCCCCAGCTCCAGCGCCTTTATCAGGGACCTGTATAGTACTAGAGACGCCAAAATCCTCTTTGTATTCAAAATGCTGTCCACCTCGGCGCTGGTTTTTGCGTTGCAGGTCTACCGCCATGTTAAATGTAATGCGGTGGAGCCAAGTGTAAAAAGACGACTGATTGCGAAACTTATCTAGTGATAAGAAGGCCTTAACGAAGCTCTCTTGGACTACATCCTCGGCATCGGCGCTGTTTTTGACTATGTCTAAAGCCACCCTGAGCAGCCGCCCCTGATAGCGTTCTACAAGCAGCCGGTAGGCTTCCCTATCCCCTTTAAGGGTCGAGGCAACGAGCGCCTCATCGGCCATTTTGTTCGGGGTGCCCCCATTTTTTGGGCGGTTCATACCCCTATACAATCACAACTCCGGCAAGGGCTCAACTTCAGGTGTCTCGCAGGTTGAAAAACTGCTGAGGCCGAGATCGGCCTGCTGGCTTGCTGAGATATTTCGCGGTATCATACGCCCATGCGGTCAACAGCTACGTTATTCATTCTTCTAGGAGTGCTCGCGCTTGCCGCGTTCTCATTTCTCTCAGATGATGCATTTGGCAAGCTCTCAAACCTCAATCGTACGCTGGAGCAGCAGCAACGAACGAACTCGAAACTCTCTGGAACTGTACAAGCTCTCAAGCGAGAGGTCCAAGGACTACAGTCAGACCCGAGAACTGTTGAGAAAGCCGCAAGAAATGAGCTAGGTATGGCCCGCCCAGGAGAAATGGTTGTCATCTTTGACAAACAGGAAGTGGCGGATACAGCCCGTAATCGTGACTCTGAGCCGGATGGTAAGATAGATGGAAAAAATCGATAAGCTTCCGGGCCAAAGTCCGCAGGAGCATGATTCTAGTCAGTACATGCCGCGTCGTCGACGCAGCGGCGTGGCTACTGATTTGACTAAGGTCAAGGCGATCCTTTCTAAGGTGCTTTCGCACAGAGGACTTGATAAGCGAGTAGAGCGCTACGGCTTTATACTTCATTGGCCAGACATAGTCGGACAGCGACTGGCAGAGGTCAGTAAGCCCGATTGTATAGTCAACAAACAGTTGATTGTTAATGTCTTGCATCCTGCTTGGGCGCAGGAGCTAACGATGATTAAACCGGTCTTGCTTGAATCTCTTGCTCAATACCTAAGGCCGGGAGATGTTGTGCGCGATATGATATTCCGGGTTCGCGACACGAGAGGGTGAGTGGTTCAACCTTCCAGTATAATAAACCCTGCGCGAGTGATTTTTGAAAAAAATCACTTGCGCAGGGTTTGCAATCGGTACTACGAGCGATTTGCTAACATCAAGCAGTACCGTCCAGAGCTAGAGTCTCTGATGACATTAAAATTTCACACGCTTAAGCACATAGGAGTTTGTTGTCTTCTACGGCGCAACTTGGCTGTTCCCTTGATCTTCATGGGCCAAGATTGCGCTCGCCCAGCAATTCTCATTCATTTTTTCCAAAAATGAATGAGGCTGGGTTTAGATATGTGCAATAATAAAGCATATTTACCTAAGCACTATAGCTGTAATCTGCTCCCCCTATGTTCGAATTTTTCCTGAAATTGTGAAGCTAGCCTCACAGTTTTCTAACACGGCTTTGATTTCGAAAGAACATAAATACGCTTAGACTACCGCTGGGTTTGTTTGCAGCGACGAATAAACACTACGACCTTTAGTGATATTGATGGTCAAGGCAGTGTGTGTTTGTGGGCGCGGAGTGCAGCAAACGACTATCGGTCACATTGAGAGCCACTTATGCCTTTTTTCGCTAACAATCCTAAAAACGTATTTGAGGCGATCCTCAAATATGGGCATGACGAGGACTTCAACCCGAAGCCCTCTCCCACATTTGTAGCAACTGATGCACCGGCGGGCTCACTTGAGAAGATAGAGATTCTTAGACAACGAGTAGAGCTGGGCCAACCGTTGTGGCATGACGGTGACCGGGTGGATTACTCGGGAATCGATCCGATACGCTTTTTTGGTGAAGGTCCTACGGGTGCTGATGATGAACAAAGTAATAGCCTAGAGGGTGATTATCCGAGTGATGAAGAGCTGCTAAATAGCAATCAAGAGCCGCAGCCGCCAGGGACTCTTAGTGAAGATAGCGCTGATGATCATTTTGAGAGCTATTTGAGAGCAAGGGAGTCGCATTCTAGGGGGAATGAGGGAAATGGCGCACTAACGACCCAGACACCGCCACCAAGAGTGAAACTTGGTGAGTGGGCGACGGGTTTCAAAAAAGAGATGACTGACCTTGTCCTTAAAGATCCGAGAGCAGCATTTGAGATGGCTGCTTCCTGCAGTCTTAGTAAAAATCCTGAACTAATCAGTGGTAGGTTAGAGTCAGAACAGGAAGCGGCGAAGCGAATGTTCCTGGCGGCAGTGGTTGGAAGATACTCTGAAAGTAACTTTCCAGAACTGCTTCAGGGATCTCTGCGGTTAGAAAATGCGGCAGACGGGAGCAAATTTTTCCGCAGGTTGGTTCTTAAGGCATTGGGAGTAATATGTACGGGAATTATAGCGCAGTCTAAAAAAGAGATCGCTAAAAACCCGACCAGCAGAGAAACAGTTTGTAATGCTGCCCGTCACGAGATTGTCGGTCTTGTAAAAGGTGTTAGTGCTTGGAGTAAAAAGTCCTCAAGCGTGGCGTTGCTGGAATCAAGACTTATAAAGGGGCTGTCCCAACGGGACGCAGCCGAGAAGTTGGGTTTTAAGCGGAAAAAAGCGATTGAACTTGAATCAAGGCTTAAAAAAAAGCTATTTGGCGAGAATCACTACGGTTTAAAAATATTTCCAAGCTCACGACCTCCTTATAACAACCCTGCAGGGTACGATAGGGAGCCTAAAGCAGCTGGGAAAGTAACGGCTGGAAATAATCTGTCCGATAAGGAATTTATCGAGCGTTATTCAGATTGGTTGGGGCCGTGGGCAAAAAAATTCTGTGTAGAGCGTAGCAAATTATTTAGAGAGCTAATGAGTGGTATAAACCGTGATCCTGATGGCATATTTGATTACGGGCCTTCGCTCGACGCCAGTTCTTCTCCAACCACCAACGAATTCGCATCCCAAGATCAAGCAGGATACTTTACAAGGATATTCTACGTTGCGTTCGCCGGTAGGTACGGCAGATTCCCTCAAGGGGGAAATTTGTATCCGATCCCTTTGCGAATGGTTGGCCATCAAATCGGTTGTGACTACTTTCGTTCCGTAGCTATTACGGCTGCAAGAGCCCAGATAAGTCGGTTACTAGTCAAGTACCCCAATGCTACGGTAGTGCCGAACGATCTGAAACAAGAGATTGCGCAAGTTCTAAGTAAGGATTTTTTTGTATTTTGGTATGGCTACCCAGAGCGGATCGATTTAGTCAAATCCCGCATTCTTACAGGAACGTCCCTGAAGGAGTTTGCGGAGAGTAGGCATATTCCCGTGGACAAGGTGAGCAAATGGGAGCAGTATTTCAAAAAAGATTTCGATGTTTTGCGAGGTCGCGACGGTCTTTTCCCTCTCCCCTCACGCAGAGGTTCCCTGGAGGGCGCCCTTTAAGGCCTGATAGTCAGTCTTGCCACTGCCTAAGACAGGCAAGTTCTGTATCTGGCGTGTCTCGCTGATGTGTACAAGGGGAGGGAAGCCAGCATCCTTAAGGGTTGCGTTGGCTGTTTCAACCGAGAGGGTGCCGGCAGCAAATGCGACTAACTTGGGTCGCCCATCGCCCTCGGTGCCCTGCGCTAGAACCGCCACCGATGGGGCGCCATCGGGTGATGGGACACGTTTCTGCAACGCCTCCTCAACGGCTCCTAGACTAACCATCTCACCGGCTATCTTGATGAACCGCTTAAGGCGGCCGGTGATAATCAGGGAGCCGTTGTTCAACATCCCGAGGTCCCCTGAGTTGTACCAGCGTTCATGACAGTACTCGATGAAGGGGTTGAGAACAGGGTCGAGGTATCCATGAAACACGCTCGGTCCTTTTATGAGTATGAGCCCTTGCTGACCATCGGGGATCGCCTTGAGGCTCTCTGGATGCACTATTGCTAGCGCCACCCCAGTTAGAGGTCGACCGACCCCGATTCTGGGCTCCTCAGGCCTTCCAACGCTCACCACAGGGCTACATTCAGTAATGCCATACCCTTCAAGTATCTGCATTCGTGGATTGATCGACATAGCCAGCGTAAACAGATCTTCCGGCGCGCGCTCAGCTCCGGAGATCAGGGCTCTAAGGGATGCAAATTGATCTGCTGTTCCTGCTTTTAGGATTGAACGGAGAAACGTCGGGGTGCCCGCGGCGATAGTTGCATTCCATGTTGAGATCGCCTTGGCTATTTTTCGGCTCTCGTTTGGATTTGAATGATAGGCAACCTTGAGGCCGGTAATCAGCGGCAGCAAGGTGCAGATAGTCAGGCCAAAAGAGTGAAAAGGGGGTAGGAAGCCAAGCAGTGTATCCGCGCGCGAGATACTGAAGGCCTCCAGCACACCTTGAATGTTGGTCATAATGTTTCTATGCGTGAGCGGTACACCTTTTGGTAGCGCTTCAGAGCCACTGGTAAAAAGCACTACCGCAGGTGAGTCGGGGTCGCGAGCGGATTGACCTAGAGCTTTAAGTATCTCGTCGCTAGGCCGCCGCGAGAGAAGCTTGCCAGTAAGCTTGTCCTTAAATGTCAAGGCGCCAGCGACCTGCTCAAGAAGAACAAAACGCTCTTCAAGAAACTCAAGATCGGTAGGCACAACATCTAGGAAACTTTCCGCTGTGAAGATCGCCTTGAGTTGCGTTGTATCGCAGGCATGCAACAGGGATCGCTTGCCCGCGGTCCAGTTAAGAAATACCGGAATCTTTCCGGCGAGAATAGCAGCCATCGTTACAAGCGAGCCGGTAACCGAAGCTGGAAGTAGCACACCAACGTGCGATTCCGGTAGCTGTGCGATATATCGCGCCAACGTGACTACTTTGAGCTTGGCAGTGTTCCATGTAATAGCACCTGATCGTGGATCTGCGAGCGCTGCGTGTCTCCCGTAACGAGAGCAAGCTATTAGGAACGCTTCTGCTATAGTTGCGGCCGATTGCAACTCAGGGTCGGGCCGGGAATCATTGCCCCAACTCCAACTCTCAGGAGCTGTGACCTGAGTTTTGGCATGGGTAGCACTTAATTGCCCCACAGCGGCACGCATCAGCGAGCCGATTGTCAGAAGCTCTGAAAGCTCGACATCATGAACTTCAAATTCCCGGTCGAGCCAGATCAGTAGCTCAGCAGTAGAAAGGGAATCAATACCAAGGTCATCGCCTAGCCGTGTCTCCGGGTTTAAAGTATCAACTGGTACCTGAGCTAACTGCGCAACTCGCGACAAAACTTTTTCTCTTATGTCTTCTGGAACTGTCTCGAGGGAATCGTTTAGAAGTTTACGTTCCGGTAGAGCGGGAACGCTGCGCATCAGAAAGCTGTGAGAAACAAGGGTCGGAGCCTCGGGCTCTGGGGAGTTATAAAAACCCTCAAGATACCTATTTATAGCCATCGGATCGCCGTCGCGCGGAAACTGCGGCGGATTAAACGAGATTTCTATCGTCACCGGACGTCTAGGAGTAAACAGAAACAGGTTCTGCGCCAAAACCCGAAGACCTTTCAGGCAGGTCTTGCCAACATCAGGGGTAGTACCGCCGGTGGTGGCTTTGGAGAAGATACTTCCGCATAGACCGCGAATCTTGACGACAGCGATCTGAGCGTTAGGATATCCGCCAAGGATTGAGTGAACCCCCGAAGCGCCTCCAATCCTTTCAGGTCCGCTCACCGAGAGTCTACCAGATGGATAGAAGAGCACGTTGTTCCCGTATTCTAGCGACTTAACGATCTGCGCTAGGCTGCGCTCTATTCGGCGCCGCTTGTAAGGACCCGAATCAAATTCCATATCAGCCATCGGAATAGCGCGTATGCGTTTAAGGATAGAGTGCAGAAACGGAAGGCGATACATACCCTCAATGACCACCGGTCGAGGATGTAGAAGATCCCAGAGGATGGTGGTTATGATCACCGGGTCTACCTCAGCTGGGTGATTGGGTAGGATCAGCACCCCGTTAGTCTTAGAGATATTCTCAATTCCGGTGACAGTAATCCGGTAGCGTAGACCGAGGAGGCCTTTGAGTATTCGTGCCAACATACCGGTGTATGGTTCCACCGACTGGCAGCTAAAGGCAAGTGATAAACCAATCTGGGTTTCAATCTACTGAGTGGATGGCTAAAAGTGTTAATTGGCCTCAATGTGGCGTTTTGAAGAGAGTTGAGCTCAAAAGTATCTTCTGCTCAGGTTGACGATATGTGCGCCGCCACTTAAAAAGAGGGTTAGTTTTGACAGTGGGCCCCCCTTTACGGCAGACTCCCTGTTGTTGTACGGTAGTGGGGTATTTTCCGTTTACCTGTGCGCCTTTAGCTCAGTTGGATAGAGCATCTGGCTTCGAACCAGAGGGTCGGGGGTTCGAGTCCCTCAGGGCGCGTTTCTTCATTAATCTCAATAAGTTCAGATAGGATCAGCGGGGTACCATGGCAAGGATTATCGTCACCGGCGGCGCGGGGTTTATAGGATCGCACATTGTCGACCGACTGCTACCGGGCAATGAGCTTCACGTGATCGATGATCTCTCGAGTGGCTCCCGCGACAATCTACCCAAGGATGTTACGCTTCACGAGCTAGACATTCGCTCTGAGGAAGCAGCGGAAGTGGTGGCGCAAATTGCGCCCGAGGTGCTCGTGCATGCAGCAGCGCAGATATCGGTAAGAATAAGCATGGATAAGCCATCCGTGGACACTGATATCAATGTGACCGGGCTCATAAATCTCCTGACACCTCTGTGCCATACTGACGCCCACCCGCACGTGGTTTTCCTCTCATCTGGAGGAGCGTGTTATGGGGAGCAGGAGGTGTTCCCCGCGCCTGAGAGTCATCCGGTTAGACCTGAAAGTATCTACGGATTATCTAAGCGCGTTGGGGAGATGTACTTGGAATTTTGGTCACGTGTGTGGGGTGTGACGAGCACATCACTGCGACTATCGAATGTATATGGTCCGCGCCAGAACCCTCATGGTGAAGCGGGCGTAGTCGCGATTTTTTGTGAGAGGCTCCTTGCAGGTAAGGATATCACCATTTTTGGCACAGGGGAGCAGACGCGTGATTTCGTCTACGTCGGTGATGTTGCGGATGCCGTGGCTAAGTCGGTCGAGAAGAGAGTTGCCGGTGAGTTTAATATCGGAACAGCGCGAGAGACGTCGATTGTTTCGCTGGCCAAGAACCTGCGCGATCGGGTGTGCCCTACGGCAAAAGTTGAGTTTGCTCCGGCAAAGGCGGGGGAGCAGATGCGCAGTGTCATTGATAATACATTGGCTGCTAAGGTCCTGTCGTGGAGGCCTACCCTCGACATGTCTGTGGGCTTGGACCGCACACTTGAGTGGTACCGTCGCAAGCACTGACCATCAACCGCTGACCATCAACCGCTGGCCGCGTCGGTAAAGTAGCTCTAAAGACGCAGGCTGGATATGTCAAATCAAATCATCTCTATATTTATACCGAGTGTACACGGAGGTGGAGCTGAGCGGGCTATGCTCGTATTTGGAGCAGAGCTCATCAAACGCGGCTTCGCTGTAGATCTCGTAGTTGCTAAATTTCAAGGCCCGCACGTTGATCGCATTCCGCACGGTATGCGCGTTATTGACCTGCAGAGCTCTCGTATGCTGAGAGCTATCCCGAAGCTTATTAATTATCTCCGAAATACCCGTCCGCGGGCGGTTTTCTCCACGATTACTCACGCGAATATAGCGGCTGTGTGGGCAGCGTGCAGGGCCAACATCAATGTGCCCGTTATAGTGCGTCAATCAAACGCGCCACGTGCTGAGACCAAGAGCAGCTTTGGGCGCTACATAGCTAGTCAAATTATTCCCTATGCCTATCCGCGAGCAGCCGGCATTATCGCCGTCTCAGATGGCGTCAAGAGTGAATTGCTTGAATTAAACCGTGCTTTAGTTGGTCTAACTAAGGTTATCCCTACGCCAGTTCTGACCGATGACATTCAACGGCAGGCTAGCCAGCCCACTGGGCACCCCTGGTTCGATAGCCCCGATTTGCCGATTGTATTGAGTGCGGGGCGTCTTGAGCCACATAAAGGTATGCTTGATCTGGTCCAGGCCTTTAGGCTTGTTCGCAACAGCAGACGTGCACGATTAGTAATCCTGGGCGAGGGAAGTCAGCGCTCGCGTATCGAACGCGAGGTGCAGGAGCTGGGATTAAAAGGTGATGTTGATCTTCCAGGATTTGTGGCTAACCCGTTCTGTTTTATGCAGCAGGCTAGGGTCTTTGCTCTCGCTTCTTATTATGAGGGACTGCCAAATGTACTTATTCAAGCGATGGCATGTGGGACGCCGGTTGTTTCAACTGATTGTCGAAGCGGACCCTCAGAGATACTCGCCGGAGGCTCACTGGGTCAACTAGTTCCGGTTGGTGATAGCAGAGGGTTGGCGCGAGCTATTGAGCTATCACTTGAGCTGCCGAAACAGACGGAGGCTCAGAGATTAGTTTGGGAACGCTACGGTGCTGAGCTGGCGACCTCACAATATCTACAGATTGCTGGGATTTCGCCGAATATCCCAATAGAATCCCGAACATGATCAGGAAGGGACGCTGATCGAGTAGATTATGGCTGAATATTCCTCCGATGGTCGCCACGATAATCAGCGCAATCCCATTACGCGAGCCTCGCCGCACAAACGTCAGTAGTGCACTTAGCAGGAACATTACGTAGCTTAAAACTCCCGGTAAACCATTATTTACCCACTGCTGGATGTAGATGTTATGGGGCAATTCCGACATCCGCCTCGCAAATCCAGTGCCGTGCCCCAGAAAGGGGGCAGCTTCGATTAACTGCACCCCTTCTCGCAGAGCTTGATAGCGTGTGCCGGCTGACCCGTCGTCCACCCGTTGGTTATGTAGTAATCGGGTGAGGCGTGAGTTGCTCTGGGTGGCGCCGCTGATCTGCGTGAAAGCAACGGCGAATGTGATCGCTGTGGTAATGGCAACTAGCAGAGCTAGAACCTCGATCGCCCGTTGCCTAGGAGGCAGAGACGATCCGATGAAACGAAAGCCCAAATACAACGAAGCAAGCGCGGTAAAGTTGACTAAACCACTTCTGGACATCGTCATACAAACGACACCGAAGGTCGTTACCAAGAGAAGAATGTTAAATGCTAAGTCCTTGAAGGCAACTGACCTGTCACGCCTATAGCGCTCAGTAAAAGTTAGACCGACAGGAACAGGTCTGCCAAAGCGAAGCCCTCCAGCGCATAGAATGACTGAAACCAGAGCCGCGAAATTGGCGTTACCTGGAAATCCTGCTGCGCGGTTGGTAATCGGAGCAAAGGTTCCTGGGTGGAGCGTGTCATACCAGACGGAGAGAGCAAGAAGAGTGTTGCTTAGGAGCGTAGCTCGCGGTAGGAGCGCAGCATCAGTCAACCATCGTCCAAGGAACATAGCCGAGCATACTATGCACACGCCATAAGGGACCAGAAATACCCACTTACCCCCTTCAGACCAGTAAGTGCCGGGCAGAGCTGCCAACATAAGAGCTGTTAGGGCAACCACTGCCAGAGGCGCCAGTGCTGAGAAGTTCTCTGCAATAACTCTGAAAGGTCCCGCGCATGCAGGTTGGGTACAGTGTCGGACCAGAAGGGTTATGCCGAAGGGACTCAGCAAAATCAGGCATAATAGAGTAGGGCTAGTCGGTAGGAGTCCGGCATGTCCGAGCGCTTGATCCGCAACACAGAAAAAGAGCGCAAGCACACTAATTGTGTAGCTGCGAGTTGAAAAATATAACCAACGATTAATAGTAGCCCGAACGTATCTCACTAAGTTCGTGTATCAGATAGGTGCCGAAACGACTCTGCGCCAGCACATAGTGGTGTCTGATTCCATAAAGTAAAGTGCATCCCTCGCGAATTTCGGAAAATTCTATATGTCTCAAGCCCTCGATTCTGAAGCACGAAGTATCATTCGTGGCTTTAAGTGGACCTATGCGTCAGTGGCACTTCAAGGGTTTCTCAAATTAGCCGTGCTGATGATCCTAGCGCGACTCTTGAGTCCCCGCGATTTCGGACTTCTTAGTTTTGCTCTTCTGTGCACAAGCTTTATTGAGCGTATTGTGCAAGGAGGAATAGCTCCGGCACTGGTGCAACTTGAGCGGCTGTCTAGCGATGCTGTCTGTACCGCTTGGTGGCTCAGCGGAGTGCTTGGAGTATGTTCTACAATCGCGGTGCACAGTAGTGCTAATGCGGTAGCAATATTCCTGGGCGAGCCGGAACTGGCTGCGATTATCAAGGTTCTGAGTCTTGGGTGTATGCTTGAAGCGATGGTCGCCATACCAGAGGCGCTGCTACAACGAGAGCTGCGCTGCAAGGAGATTATGATCGCTGATAATGTGGCTTACCTGATCGCTATGCTCGGGGTATGTGCGGCGCTAGCATTTGCAGGTTGGGGTGTATGGTCGCTTGTCATGGCGCAACTATCGCTAAAGATCATCAGGCTCGTGCTGATAATACCAGTGGCGCCACGCCCGAGTGGGGGCTACTACTCATGGTATTACACACGTCATCTGATACATATGGGTTTCGGTTTTAGTCTCGGGCGGCTTCTTAACTTCTTCTCCTTGCAAGGTGACAATTTCGTGGTTGGGAGACTGCTTGGCGCTGAGGCATTGGGCATGTACACCCGTGCCTATCAGCTGATGACTCTACCGGCGATGTATGTAGGCCAGGTTTTTGAGCGGGTTATGTTTCCAGCAATGTCCAGAAAGCAGGCCGCCCCAGAGAGGCTGGCTAATGATTTTTTAATGGCGCTTGAGATTCTAACCTTAGTAGCGCTACCAGCGGGTGTGGTGATGTTTGTCCTAGCGCGAGAGATCGTCCTTGTCGGCTTTGGAGGCGCATGGATCAGTGTCGTGCCGGTAGTCTCTGTGCTTGCATTTGGTGTCTTCTTTCGAACTGCGTACAAGTGTAGCGATACGGTAGTGCGGTCAGTGGGAGCAGTCTACCACTATGCTGGTCGCCAGGCGCTGTACGCGGTGCTTGTGCTCGGCGGGGCTATGATCGGTGCCCTGCACAACGGCGTGCCGGGTGTGGCGTGGGCGGTGGTGATCGCGGTAGCATTGAACTACATCTCTATGACTCGTCTAAGCACGCGTCTAGTAGCTGTATCACTTGGGCAGGTATTACAGGCTCATCTGGTCGGAATATGGGCTAGTCTATGGGTTGCAGTTGCTCTGGTAGGTTCGATCGATACCGTGCGGGCCCATTCAGAATACGAGGTGCTAGTCCTCATAGAGTCAGTGGCGATAGCAGTGTTAGCATGGCTCGCCGGTGTTGCGGTGGCAGCGCTTTTGGTGCCGTTTGGCTGTTTGCCGGGCTTCATGAAATTACTTAGCGTGCTCCCGAACCGGATAACACCACACCGATAGTCTTAATGGCGATCCAGAGGTCCAGTAACAGACTCCATTTGCGGATATATAGTATATCGAGGCCGAGCTTACGTCTGTAGCCATGAACTCCGTCAGGGTAGCCCTGAATCACCTGTGCGAGTCCGGTGAGTCCAGCCTTGGTCCCGAGGCGTTGATGAAACCGGGGAATCGATAAGGCAAGCTCTTCGGCGATCTCGGGGCGCTCAGGGCGTGGCCCTATAAGTGACATATCACCGGCGATTACATTGAAGAGCTGAGGTAGCTCATCGAGTCGTGTTTTTCTTAAGAAGCGGCCGATCGGTGTTACGCGCGCGTCTCCCTGTGTTGCCAACTGCGCTTCTCCGGTTTGCTCTGCGTCTACTCGCATCGAGCGAAACTTCCAGATGGTGAAACGTCGCCCGCCTTGAGTCAGTCGTTCCTGACTGTAGAGTACCGGTCCGGGTGATGTGAGCTTGATCGCTAATGCCACACCACTCATAACAGGTGCGAGCATGATCAGGAGTGCGCACCCGCCAGCTATATCGATTCCACGCTTGATCACAGCTTGGCAGGATACTTGCGCTGTTCGATGACACGACGCCTCAGCAGTATCGAGATTGTAGACATGAGTTAGATCAAGATTTGCGGTATGCCCAGCGGGCGTAAATAGGGGAGTCATAAATATTTTCACCAAAGAAGCGCTCGCTGTATCGGTGATCACAGCGATGTTGTTGAAGCGATTGTACATTAGGTGCGGTAGGTTAATTATGCGTACAGTCATTCTCTATAACTCTTCTTGGTATGTCTTTCTGCTTAGACAGAATCTAATTAGGTCGCTGCAATCGGCCGGACACACCGTAACCGTTATTGCGCCGGAAGATCGATACACTGAGCGTGTTAAGCGTCTGGGTGTTAATTTCGTTCCGATCGCGATGCACGGTAGTGGCAGCTCTCCGATTGAGGAGGCAGTGACTATAGCAGATGTATACCGGGCGCTCCGAAAGGTGCGAGCTGATGTTGTTCTTTCATTTACGGTGAAATGCAACCTCTACGCAGGATTGTGTCGTAGGATGCTTGACTTTAGACACGTTGCTAATGTGTCTGGACTTGGGGATATATTTAATACAGGGCCGGCAGTTCGTAGAGGGGTTTATCTGCTCTATCGGGTTGCATTAGCGCGGACACACTTAATCTTTTTTCAAAACGTAGAAGACCAGGAACGCCTGTGTGCGAGTGGGGCAGTTGATAGGAATCGCACGCGTGTTATCCCTGGCTCAGGGGTTGATCTGGAAAGATTTATGCCAGCTCAAAGATCGCACCGGCGACAGCGCGCGTTTCTTATGTTTGGTAGATTACTACCACAGAAGGGCTTTGACAGTTTCATCGAAGCTGCTCGCGAGCTGCGCCACAGATTCGAAGATCGAGTTGCCTTCTGGGTCCTGGGCGCAGTAGATCAATCACGCAACGAGTCACTTAGGCTGCTGCAGCGGATTAATGAGGCTCATGCGGATGGTATCATCCGTTACCTCGATTCAACTGATGATCCGCTGCCTTTTATTCGTGAAGCAGATGTAGTGGTGTTACCATCCACTTACAATGAGGGGGTTCCTCGTTCTCTCCTTGAGGCACTGGCATGCGGCAAGCCGGTCGTAACAACTGATTGGAAGGGTTGCCGGGATACTGTAGAGCATGAGGGTAATGGACTGCTCGTGAGACCAAATGATACAGCATCCCTGATTGATGCTCTCGGCTCCCTTGCAACGTGTGATATCGGTATGCTTGAGCGCTTAGGTCGTCGAAGTAGACACGTTGCAGAACAGCGCTTTGATGAGCGCATAGTACTAAACGCCTACCTAGAGTCTTTATCTCCGTGCTAAACCCAGAGCGAGTGAATTCTGATTAAAATCACTCGCGCAGGGTTTATTTAAAGATGAAGCATGAACCACAACCTGTAAAATCGGTGATTAGTTACAAAAACAGGTGAGTGGTTACACGCACCCATAATTGCTACCGTACGCCACCAGCTTTTGTGCGCCGTTGGAGTAAGAGGCGCCGTTTAAGACGGTACCGATGACGCGGGCCTTAACCCTCGATAATTTACTGCGGGCTTCGCGGGCTATCGGTCGTGGAGTTTTACCGCTGCGCACTACCATCAGAACGCTATCAACCATTCGCGAGACGAGCAGCGCATCGGCCACAGCCATGATAGGGGGGCTGTCGACCAGAATGAAATCGTAGCGATCTTTTAGTCCGGCTAGGAGTCGCTTCATGCTCTCAGACCCGACCAGCTCAGCCGGGTTGGGGGGACGGGCGGCAACGGGTAGCAGATCAAGGTTTGCAACGCCTGTAGGATGGATCACGTGCTCGAGTGGGTACTGAGCCGTAAGAAGTTCGCTTAGACCCGGCCCGATCGGTTGGTTGCCGTAGAACAGGGTCGTCAGCCCTGCCATTCGCAGATCGGCGTCGATCATCAGTGTGCGGTGATTAGCCTGTGCAAGCGTGACGGCCAGATTTGAAAGAATAGTGGTCTTTCCCTCGCCCTGAATTGAACTGGCAACAAGGATTATTCGAGGGGGATAGTCTGCTGATGAGAGGAGCACGTTTGCACGAATGGTTCGAAGAGCTTCAGCAATCGCCGTGTGTGGAGCAGAGATCGTAACCAGCTCGTGCTTCGAAGAGAGTGCGCTTTGCGGTAATGCTGTCTGTCCGTGCGTTGGATTATTAGAAGGGTCGGGCTCTGTTGGAGGATCTAAGTCAGATGGCCGATTGTTTGTTGAATCCTCGGAGGTAGTATGCCGGGGCAGTGCTCTACTTCTTTCACGAGATGAAAGGGCGAAGTCTGGAACGGTACCAAGAATTGGAAGGTCAAGCGCTTGATGCACATCTTCGGAAGATGTGATTGTATCGGCCAGTGACTCTAATAGATATGCCATTAAAACTCCACCGCTTAAGCCGACAAGTGCGGCGAGAATAACTATCAGTTTCGTCTTAGGGCCGCTGGCAGAGGTTGGAAGAGCCGCGTAATCAGCCACAAAGACGTTTGATGTTGTTACCGCAGCACTCATTTCTATCTCCTTGACCTGCTTGAGCACCGCTTGATAAAGATCTCGCAGAGAAGAGGCCTCCTTACTCAAGACGTCGTATTGTATGAGTTTCCTCGATACCTCCTGAGCTTTGGCTTTCTCTGCTTCAATTTGCTCGCGGAGAGAAGTTTCTGCGTTGTAATCAGCATTAAATTGGCTCTGAAGAGCCTGTAACCCCTGTCGGCGCTCATCTTTAATGGCCCGTCTAAGAGCTGTTATCTTCGCCTGTAGCTCGCGCATACCTGGGTAGGCTGCGGTCACTTGACTGCCCAAGCTGGCATATTCGGTCTCTGATTGCTTGAGAGCAGTTCTGAGCTGCTGCGTTATATCACTATCAAAAAATGTGCCTTCATCATCCTTTTGCTGCTGGGCCTGCTGGAGAGCGCTTTCGGATTTGATTCGCCGCCCAGTTGCATCAGCTAGCATCTGCGCTAGTGATTCAACATGGCGATGGTTGAGGCTGGCTCCGTCGTTATTACGCACCAGTAGCAGTTTGTTTGCAGCGGCATATGAGCTAAGTTGCTCATCTGCCAGGCTGACCTTAGAACGAAGAGCTTCTCCCTGTGCTCGCAGGAGTTGTATATTTGATTGAATCGCCCCTTGCCGCTCACGCTTTAAGTGTTCGATAAACTCGGTAGCGTGGAGATTGGCGATCTTCTGCGAGAGCGTTTTGTCGGTTGTAGTGGCCCTGATGTGCACCAAGTTTGTCTCGTGGACCGGTTCGATATCGATTAGTGAGAGGTATCGGTTGATCTCCGAGGGGGAGTGCTGAAAGTAGCCACCACCCTTGGCCAGCGATTCGGCAGTGCTAGAAACAGTAGCGCTAGAGACAGTAGGGCGTAGCGACCGCAGGCTTTTTCTGAGAAGTGAAAGCGGAGAGCGCTGCGTCATCCAGTAGTTGCGCAGGTCATGTGCCAGACGGTTGCGGGCCAGAACCTGATCAGCAAGGCCCGTTAGCTTGAGCTTGGCAACTGTTGTTTTTAAGTACTCGACCTTCCGTGAATCACTGCCGAATAGGTTCTCGGATTGGATCGATGCCAACACCGGAGCGTGGCCGCGTAGCTCGATGGTGGTATCGGCTGTGAATGAGGCAGGTGTCGCCAAACAGAACAGCAGTGCCAGGATGCCGGCCCCGAAGCTTGATAGGGCTACTAGTCGCCGACGTTTGCGGAGCACCGCTAGGTAGTGCGCCCATTCGTTTGGCTCTTTGTTTCCGTGTAGAGCGGTCGTCTCAATGCGAGGAATCGCAATGTAGGTCATCAATTCCGATTCATCGGGCGAGGGTATCAGATGGTGGTTATTTGAATGTAGACTCATCTTTTAGCTCTAGTTTATCCGTTGGTTGACTCCGACACCGTTGAAGATGCCATTAATGGTCTCTACTATCTGGCGCTTAATGAATCGGCTGGAGTGGCTCGGCACCCGAACAAGATCACCATTACGAAGTCTCACGTCGCGAGCACCTCGTAGTCCAACCTCCTCGAGGTCGAGGGTTATCAAGGCTTTGCGGCCTGAACCGATGTCACGGATGACCTCGACGTTATTGACATCTGCGGAGTAGGTAAACCCTTTGGCCGCCGCAATTGCACCGATAACAGATGTGCGCCCGGCTAATTTGAATGAGCCAGGTGTTACAACCTCACCGTCTACTTCATAACTACCGGCCTCTGGCACGATGATAGTGTCTCCCGGAATCAACGGAACAACGAGTGGGCGTTTGTCGATCGTGCCCATGAGGTCCTCCATGTCGATCTCAATCCCACTGGCTGCTTCGGGTGCCGAGTGCCCCACGAGGGACACCCGTGGTACGGAGTTGTTCTTGGGTGCTGAGACCTGCAGCCGCGGGGAGGGAAGAAGTACGATCCGTGTGCCTGCGGCGGGAGTGCGTCCGCCTGCCTCGCTGAGGAGCTCAGTGAGTACGATCCCGCGGCGAGTTAGCGGATAGCTGCCGGGCTTATTGACCTCTCCAATAACTGAGACTTTATTGGTGGAAAATGTTTTTAGGGACACGATTACCTGTGGTGAGCGGATAAAATGAGCATAGCGACGCGACAGCGCTGTCTGAACATCCTCAACTGCCAGCCCGCCGACCGGTACTCTGCCTACCAGAGGAAGGATAATTGAACCATCTGGGGCGACGGCAGTGTTAGCGGTAAGGTTATTGAATCCGAATACAGAAACATCCAATACGTCTCCGGTTCCAACCGGGTAGCCCGATTGCGTATTAGATTGATCAAGGAGGTGAGCCCGCTCAGCGAGTAGGGATTCGGTCCTCTCAGTGAGGGTATTTTCGTAGCGCTGGAAGTCTTCCGCGCTCCCAAGCGCTTCCTGCCCGTTGCTATCAGTAGCAGCGCGACTATCCAGCTCCTTGTGAGACGGGGTATAGCGTAGGCACCCAGTTGATAGAAGTATTAAAGAGATAAAAAGTAAACATCTGAGGAGACCTCCATTTCTTTCAGGTCTTTTTTGGCTAATTTTGATTACTTTAGCGCACCTTGTCGGACGGATGGCTGATTCGGTGGTTTGCTCTCTGCTGGTTGTAAGGCGGTTATTTGCTCTGTCGTTTAATCTAATCATAGGTGCTAGAAGCTTCATATCGCTGGCGTCCGTAATTATTGAATGGGTGCTTACTAAGGAGTAGGACAACCTTTAGTAAGGGAGATGTATAATGGATCGATTAGCTTGTTTGCGGGGATAACAGCCATCAGTGCGCGACACACTCCATGTAGTCTCTTGAGCCAAGGTGATATGAAGTGATTGATTTTCGGTGATAGAAGCCGCAATATGGGACTGATTTAGGGGATCCATCTGGTGGCTGTATGAAGAATGTTTTGGTGACAGGAGCAGCGGGGTTTATAGGTTCTTACGTGGCCGAGGCACTGCTACAACGTGGCGATACAGTCGTAGGAGTAGACAACCTTAATGACTACTATCCCGTAGCATTTAAGCGCGAAAACATTTCGCTACTCTCAAAGTACCCGCGGTTCTCTATCGTGCACGGTGATATCTCGGATCGTGCGGTAGTCGAATCACTCTACGGCTCTAACAACTTTACCCACGTGGCGCACATTGCGGCCAGGGCAGGGGTACGACCATCGATCGTTGACCCGCTTCTTTATCAGCAGGCGAACATTCAGGCGACACTTAATTTACTTGAGTGTGCTGTTGGTAAGGGTGTCGAAAATTTCGTAATCACCTCTTCGTCCTCGGTCTACGGCAATTCGCAAGCGATACCATTCCGCGAGGAAGATTCGGCGACGGACAGACCGATATCGCCGTACGCGGCTACGAAAAAAGCCACTGAGGTTTTGAGTTACACATACCACTCACTTTACCGATACAACGTAAATATTATACGCCCATTTACCGTGTATGGGCCGCGTGGACGACCGGATATGGCTCCTTGGCTGTTTATCGAATCGGCGTTACTGGGTAGAACTATCAAAAAGTTCGGAGATGGAACCACCCGTAGGGACTATACGTACATCGAGGACTTCGTTCGCGGCTTTGTTAACGCGCTAGACAGGGTATTTGGCTACGAGATATTTAATCTCGGTAATTCGGCGACAGTATCGCTTAACGAAGCGCTCGATATCGTGCGCTCAGTAACCGGTAAAGAGCTGCAAATTGAGCAGCTTTCAAAGCAACCTGGTGACGTCGATATTACCAATGCAGATATCTCAAAAGCTAAAAACCTTCTCGATTATGACCCTGCGACATCGTTTCATCAGGGAATGAAAAAGTTGTATGACTGGTATGTTTCTAATCGATTAATAAGCCAGTGACGTGGTGGTGCGATTAGTTGGCGGTTGCGTGCTAACCAGACTGACTTACCCGTAGAGCCATTCGGTGAAGCCAATTCTCAAGCTCAGTGTAGCCATCCCCATCGGAATCAGTGAATAGCGATCGTGGCAGTCTAAGTCGCCGTGAGCGGCCAGGGGCAACTTTGGTCTCTCCAACTGCTCGCGAGCAGCCTTTCAGGCAGTCCTTTAGCGAGCCACCCCGGTATTCCACGTCTCGGACTATTCGTTGGTCGATCGTTGAGCGTTGTCTAGGTCTACTTCCCACCTGCGTTAGCACCTGCTGGTACGCTGCCTGGCTACTTAAAGGGGTCCGCATGTCGGAGAGTAATGGGGGTATCTCCGCACGAAAGGTATCCTCGTCGATGCTGGTGATCTCCCAGGGATGGTTTATTGTGTGACCTGGGCTAAGCAGTATGTTGTCATCGACGTATACTCGACTACTAGGAGCTAGTACGCTTGCATAGATCGGAGGGGCCATATAGCTCCACGGTGCTGGAATATAGATATTACCGACAAATGTTAAGCTTACAGGGTTTGGGGTTCCGTCGTGATTGGAGAGATTACACAACGACCACCCACCGCGAGGACCCCAACCGTATACGACGTTGTTAATCATCTCAACGCTCGCGCCGGGTTTGATGTAAGGGTTACGCTCCTCGTTTGCAGCGATCAGGTTTTGGTAGAGGGTAATTCGTTTAGAATCGTTTCCTACCATGATGCCTTTGCTATGTGGCCCCTTGGGATGAATTGAGTTGTATAGACCCTCAGCGATCAGCGAGTGAGCCACAGTTACATCGTGGGTGGTAGGATAGGCAGTCGACACATTTTCATCGATCGCCCAGGTAACAGAGAGATGATCCAGAACGATATTGTGTGCAGCAAGAGGGGCAGCTACCCCGACGGAGATGCCGTCACGAAATCGTGGCGAAACTCCATCGGGATGATCCCCGGGCCGGACGGCAATGTGCTGAATGAGTACGTCGTGTGTCTCAAGGCTCAATCCTCCGCGAGAGAGTGTGATCCCGGGTGATGGGGCTGTTTGACCAGCGATGGTCAGGTAAGGTTTTCGGATACGCAGGATTGAACGCAATCTAATCTCACCTGAGATCTCAAATATGCATGTGCGCGGACCTCGGTCATCGATACACTCTCGCAGAGATCCAGGCCCAGAGTCAGCTAGGTTCACTACTCGGTATACACGGCTGCGGATCGGAGTGAGGTTGCGGCCACTACCCGCCGTGGTGTACGCACCAAATCCGCGTACGTTGGGTAGAATTGGGGTCTTGTGCTCAGCCGCGATCGCCGGCACAGCTTCTCGTGAATGACTCTCCGGCATACCCTGATTTCCCCTCTGAGAAAAATGAGTAACAACCCAGAGCAGGGAAGCGGTCGTGAATGACAGCACAAGGCGATAGCAGGTCATCTGTCGATGAATAGCTTAACTGCTGGCGCGCAAGGATGACAACAGACAGGCTAAGCTGACCGTTTTACCGATTTGCGAGAGGTTTTACCCCTAGGTGCGCCCTCGGTAGCATAGCCGGAAGCGCTAACTGTCCTGGAGCGGCTCCTCTTGCTAGCGATAACTGGAGCGTTTCCGGATGCCTCAAGGCGTCCCTGAATTAGTCTCTCCCCATTTGCAAAGCCGGTGGAGGCTTTTGTGTCCCCAATTGAATCCCAGGCTACATCCAGGTTGTCATCTAGCTGACATGTGGCCATAGCCAGTTGCCTAATTTGTAGCGCTTCCTCGCGGGTGAGTAGGGTCGACTTAACGAAGAACTTTAGTGACTCCTTAGCAGCGCGTTCTGCTGAGGGCACCCGTTCAGATTGAGGCTTGTCGGCCATGTTTAATTTAAAAGCGGATTTAAAATCATTTGCTACGGCGCTTCCGTAACGGTTAAAGATCAGCTGGTAGGCAGCAGCGGCAAAAAGTTCCTCTTCATTTACCTTGCCGGGTTGGAAGGTGTTGCCGAGTAAGTCCCTCAAAGTCCGGCCAAACTCCGTTGTGGGAGATGTGCTCCGAGACGGCATTCTCTGCTGATTTCTAACGGTTAGCGCTTCCTGGGTCGACTCCCTGCGCTGTGTTGCGGCACTTTTTGATGATACCTTCATGGCGGTCTTCCTTGCTCGTAACGGCGTGACAGCAAATCCTCTTGGCAAGTAGAGCAATCTTGGTGCCAAAAGCCAACCGCCGCCTTAGGCGGTTCTAAGGTTTGCCTGTTCCAGCTTGGGGTGGACATTCCTAAGCCTTGTGCAATAGGTAGTTTAAAGGATAATGATGCGGGTCGTGACACGTGGCAGCCGGTTGAGTACAATCGGGGAAGTGCGTGGTTTTTTGCGGCGGAAGCCTAATTTAAAGAGGTAGAATCGTATGTGTGGTATTGTTGGATACGTTGGTACTCAAGATGCACTGCCAGTTCTTTTAGGTGGGCTAGAGGCTCTTGAGTATCGCGGGTACGATTCCTCCGGTGTGGCGCTCTATCGGGCTGGCGAGGTGGAGATCACCCGCGCAACCGGCAAGCTATCAGAGCTAAAGAAGATATTCCGCGAACGCGGAGCAGCAAAGGAGGGGGTAAGCACCCTTGGTATCGGACATACTCGCTGGGCAACTCACGGCAGACCAACCGAAAATAATGCGCATCCACACTCGGCAGGTCGGGTGAGTTTGATCCACAACGGCATTATTGAGAACTATCTTGAGCTCAGGGCGGAACTACAGAGGAAGGGGTGTGTTTTTAAATCTGAGACCGACACGGAGGTAGCAGCACATCTGTTAAATCAGCTTCTTGAGCAGGGGGTAGAGCCACTTGAGGCGATGAGACGTATGTGCGCTTCTGTCCGGGGGAGCTACGCGTTTCTGGCGATCGACTCGCAGAGTCCAGATCGAATCTTTGTCGCTAAGAATTCTACGCCGATTATTATCGGTCGCGGAGAGGGAGAGAATTTTGTGGCGAGCGACATTCCGGCGCTCCTCCCGCACACCCGTAATATAATAGTTTTAGAGGATGGTGACCTAGCTGAGGTAAGTAGCGATTCTGTTTATATCGAGAACGGTGGGGCGCCTGTACAGCGGCGACAGGAGCGTGTTTCGTGGGATCCAATAACAGCCCAGAAGGGTGGTTTTAAGCACTTTATGCTCAAGGAGATATACGACCAACCGCAGGCGGTTGCAGATACTCTTCGTGGTCGATTTTCTGCGGAAACCGGAAGTGTTGTGCTCCCCGAGTTGTCTGCTTTGGAAGCCGTAGCGCCAAGGCTTAAACGTGTCGTGCTCGTAGCTTGTGGTACGGCGTGGCATGCGTGTCTTGAGGGGAAATTCTTTATAGAGCGTTTTGCTAAGATTCCATGCGACGTCGATTACGCATCAGAGTTCAGGTATCGGTCGCACCTGCTCGATGCCGACACGTTGGTACTTGCTGTGTCTCAGTCAGGGGAGACCCTCGACACCTTAGGTGCCATCGAGTGTGCACGTGGAATCGCTCCGACACTTGTTGTGAGTAACGTGGTTGGTTCTTCGATGAGTCGACGGGCAGACATGGTGCTTTATACCCACGCAGGGCCAGAGATAAGTGTGGCCTCAACCAAGGCTTTCACTACGCAGCTGATAGCTTTAGAGCTGCTGGCGTTGTTTTTGGCGGAGCGGCGAGGAGTAATGTCTGCAGATGAGCGCCGCACTATCTTGCAATCATTGGTGAACACCTCTGGTGCCGTCACTCAAGCTCTCAAAGTTGACAGTGATGTACTGGCGGCTGCGAAAAAAGTTTCTGGAGCGCGTGATTTTCTATTTCTGGGTCGGGGCACCTGCTATCCGATCGCCCTTGAGGGGGCTCTCAAGCTGAAAGAGATATCGTACATCCATGCAGAGGGGTACCCAGCGGGAGAGATGAAGCACGGGCCGATAGCTCTTATAGATGAGCGGATGCCGGTGGTTGTTGTCCTGCAACGGGACTCGCTGTTGTTTGAAAAGACCCTCTCAAACCTCAAGGAGGTCGAGGCTCGTGGGGCGCGTGTTATCGTTGTTACTGATGCATCTGATGACCGGCTGGCTGGAGCTCCGGCTGAGTCGATTGTTAAGGTGCCGTTTGTATCAAATGAGCTTAGTCCGCTGCTGCTTAATATCCCTTTACAGCTACTGGCGTACCACGTGGCGGTGATGAATGGTACAGATGTGGACCTGCCTCGTAACCTGGCTAAGAGTGTAACTGTTGAGTAGGCGTTTAGTAATGCCTTGAAATAACAATATAATTCCAAAAAACGGCAGCTGCGAGTCCAAAATAGCGCATCTGGCCGAAATCACAGCGACTTTTGACTTGCGGATCCATTGTGGCCCACCCTAAAGGCTATTTTTAGCTCGGGGCGAGTGGTAGCACTTTTTTTAAAAAAATAGCGTTGAGAATCTATTTAATGCGTTGACGCATACGACTACCGGCTGTAGTCTGGTGGTATGAAGTGGGTCATGGTGGTATTTTGACCCATTATTCTCTCGGTTGTGTTCTCATTGTTAAGTTCGGTTGTTAGTTCGGTTGTTATTCCCCTAAACGGCGGCGGATCTGTGGATGATGGAAAAGCAGGAGGGGCAGAAGGGTTCTGATTTATCTGAGCGTTCTGCGCCTCCTGCTCGTTCACCATCCCGTCCGCCGTTTGTTTCTTTTCGGGGTAACTGTGTCCACACGCTCGATGATAAAGGGCGTATCAGTCTTCCAAGTGAGTTCCGTAGGGTGCTCGGCGACCAGGAAAAGCGCGGAGTCGTTCTCACCAATTACATATCTGAAGGCTCGCGTTGTATCGAGGGTTTTAGCCTCGGAGAGTGGGAGGATTTCGAAGCGCGACTCCGAGAGAAGAGTCGATTTAGTAGCAAGCTTCAGCGCCTTGAGAATTTTTACCTCAGCCGCGCTTCCGAATGTCCCATAGACAGCAATGGGCGAATTCTAGTCCCGACTTACCTGAGGGCGTATGCAGGTTTCGATAAGGAGGTCGTGTTTACCGCCTCCATACACGGATTTCGTATGTGGGATAAACGGGTCTGGGATTCAATCTTTGCAGCCTCCGAGCAGGCTCTTTTGGAGAATCCAGACCTGTTTGCAGATGTGGATTTATGAGTGGTGGTGACGGTGGGGCGATACATATCCCCGTTCTGCTACGCGAAGTGGTAGAGCTGATTCAAGCGGAGAAGGGTGGCATGTTCCTCGATTGTACTTTTGGTGGTGGCGGGCACACGAGGGCGATCCTCGAAGCCTCCGCTGATAATTGGGTCGTAGCGCTCGATCGCGATCGTAGAGCGATTGAGCGGGGCGCCCGTTGGGCAGATGCTTATGGTGAGCGGCTTCAATTGATACACGCGCCTTTCTCTCAGGTACGTGAGGTCGCGGGCAGCAATAAATTTGATGGCGTGCTAGCTGATTTGGGGATGTCTACTGATCAGCTGCGTGAAGGACGGGGGTTCTCCTTCGCCGACCAGGAGGCGCTAGATATGCGGATGGATGAGGACTCGCCGATCACCGCGCAGGATTTCGTCAATAGTGCTCCGGAGCGCGAGGTATTCCTAGCTCTCGCGGAGGGAGGAGTGGGGGCAACGGCGCGGCAGCTAGCGCGGCTGCTCGTTGCGCAACGACCGTTTACTAGTGCTAAACACCTGGCGGACGTTGTGCGGGCCTCCTGGCTCGGTAAGAGGGGTGCCTCTAAGGTTCATCCAGCAACGGTAGTATTTCAGGCCTTGAGGATGAAGATAAACCGCGAGCGCGAGGAGATTGAGACACTGATGGCAGCTGTTCCCAGCTTAGTTAAAGGGGCAGGGGCACGATTGGCGGTAATAACCTTTCATTCGATCGAAGACACTTTGGTGGCGCGCGAAATGCGGCGTTGGGAATCGGCTGGTAGTTACCCCGCATCTTGGCGTGGCGCACGCACTGAGAAGCAGATTGGGCAGTGCGTTTCGCGCAAGCCAGTGTGTCCGAGTGAAGATGAGGTGCAACACAATCCTGCTGCGCGAAGCGCGAGGCTCAGAGTGTTTCAGTTCTCGTAGGGGTTTGGGAAATTATTTTTGAAGTAGAAAATTAAGGCGATGTCACTTTTGGTAGCGACAGAAAACTAAGAACAAAGTACATTATAAAAATTAAGGGTTTTATGGCAGTGTGTTTGCAGTATCAGTCGGTTTACGTAAAGCGAGAAGCTGCGGTCGTGTCCCTCCGGGTTCAGGTGGTAGCGGCGGTGGCGCTTCTTGTGGTCCTGGGTGCCAAAGTGTGGATGAAGCTGGAGGCAACGGATGTTGGCTATCAGTTAGCTCGGGAGCGAGCCCGCACGGTAGAGCTGGATATGGAAAGGCGCGAATTGGAGTTGCAACGCTCGGTGTTGCTGCGGCCAGATTCTCTCACGACCTCGGCTCGGAAGATGGCTCGGCTTGAGGACCACACCTCCGGGAGAAGCTTTCGACTCTCTTACTAAGAGCCGGCTAGCGACTGTAAGAGAGCTGAATCTCGAACGCGACACTAGCGCTGCTGACTTCGAGCTAAAGACTTAGAGCTAATGCCTTAGAGATGGGGCCTACCAGATGGTCGCGCAGTTTAAACTTCCTTTTGATTCATCGGCACTAGAGGCCCGCAGGTTGACGCAACCTGAAGGAGGGGCCGTTTCCCAGCGTAAGGAGTCACTTGTTGGCGTAGACTTTGCGATGCTGCGCAAACAGCCAACTTCAATTGCATCACTTGCAGTTAAGCGACCCATGCGTTTACGCATGATTGGTTTCTTTGCTTTGGTGTGGACGGGGGTGCTGGTTGCCAGGATGTACAGTTTGCAGGTCTCCGATTATGAGCGCTGGCAGGAATGGGCGATCAAACAACATGTAGCTGATGTTGAGATAGCCTCTGAGCGCGGGCCAATCATCGATCGAAACGGCAAGCTAGTCGCTGTCTCGGTGCCTGCCGAATCGATCTATGTCAGACCGCGTCAGGTCAAGGACAAGCAGCGGGTGGTCAAGGAGCTGTCTAAGATACTTAAAGTAAAGCCGACATTGGTGGCAGAAAAGCTCATCAGCAAGCAACCCTTTGTGTGGGTCAAACGTCAGATGCCACGCCATGAGGCCCGCAAGATCACCGAGCTTAACCTGCCCGGTATAGGTAGCGTTCTGGAATCTAGACGATTCTATCCTTATAACAACGCAGCAAGTGCGCTAATCGGAAAAGTTGGGGTCGATGGAGTCGGGCTCTCTGGAATCGAGAGTGTCTACGAGAGGCGGCTTCGCGAGGAGCACATGAAGACTCGCGCGGGACGCGATGCTTTCGGAAAGATTATTCATACCGGTGTTGCCGATGAGAGTGAGCCGTTTGCTCCGCCTCGCGGGCATGAGCTAAAGCTTACCATCGATGCGGATTTGCAGATCATCATGGACGAGGAGCTTGAGGTTGGGCGCAAGGAAGCCAATGCTAAGCAGGCTATGGCGGTAATGATCGACTCTGACACCGGGGAGATTATCGCGCTCAGCCAATCGCCGAGCTTTAATTTCAATAATCCCTCCAAGTCCTCGAAGAACGAGCTGCGAAACCTTCTTGTAGAGGCGGTTTTTGAACCTGGATCTGTGATGAAGCCGATGGTTGCCGCAGCTGCTGTGGATGCTGGAGTGGTCAGTTCGAAAGAGATGATCAACTGCGAAAATGGGAGATTTCCCTTCTCTAAACACACCATAAAGGACGTGCATCCGTCCGGTATTATCCCTTTTTATGATGTAGTGGTTAGGTCATCGAATATAGGTATGACCAAGGTGGGTATTCGAATGGGGAGTGAGCGCCTCTACTCATACCTACGGCGTTTCGGTTTTGGCCAGTCTAGTGAATTGGGGCTTCCCGGGGAATCCTCTGGTATTCTAAGGCCGGAGCCGGCCTGGAGTAAGGTAGATGTTGCCACCCATTCGTTCGGACAGGGGGTGGCTGTCACCCCGCTTCAGGTCGTACGAGCTGTGGCTGCTATCGCCAATGGTGGGATACTCCCAGAGCTTTCAGTGGTTATCGACGAAGGTGGGATTCCAGAGGGGCGTAGGATTATCTCTGAGAAGGCTGCCGATGCAGCACGAGAGATGATGTACGGAGTAGTCGAGGATAAGCACGGAACAGGTGCCAAAGCTGTAATTCCCGAGCTTAGGGTGGGTGGCAAGACCGGTACCGCCCAGAAAGCTAATCCGAACGGTAGGGGTTATCAGGCTGGGGTTTACGTCGCATCCTTTGTAGGATTTGCAGATGGCGCGCCGCTCGGAGTGGGAAGAAATCTAACTGCTATGGTGATTATCGATGAGCCGCATGCCAAAAGTATCTACGGCGGAACTCTCGCTGCGCCGGTTTTTCAACGTGTAATGGACAGAAGCTTTCGATTCCTGGCAACAAAGAGCCAGCTTGGAGTAGGTCGTAATCGCGAGCCGATGGTGCTCGACAATCCGCCGATAAAGATTCGGGACGAGGATCTGTTTGCGGCATCTTACAAGGTACCATAGGGATAAACTCGCAAAATGGCCGATTATTCCGAGTATCTTGACAGAATATCTTCGCAGCAGACGTTCAAGCGTAAGTGTGCATGGCTCAGCCATAATTTTGGCCGGTTTTTTGCGGAGGGACAACGGGTTCTAGAGATCGGTCCGGGGCTCGGAGAGTTTCTTCAATTTTTGAAAGAGCGCGGCATAACGACGATCGATGTGGTTGATCGTGACCGGGGAGTTTTGGAGCTAATCAAATCCCGATTTTCGGTTAGGCACGCTTGGATGTGTTCAGCAGAGGATATCTCTACGCTAGATCAGCAGCTTGAGCAGTACGATCGTATATTTCTTTTGCAGGTGATGGAGCACATAGAGACTCATCACCTGCAGAGTTTCCTGAGGACCCTCTATCGCCACTTAGCGCCCGGCGGAATGATTCTTATAACAGTGCCAAATGGCGGTAATCCACTGAGTATCGTTGAGCGGTATTCCGACATTACCCATCACAACCTTTTCAGTGAGAACTCTCTTCGTGAGCTAGTGGATTTAACTGAATTGCCAGGCTCTGAGTGTAGAATACAGGGGTACAGAATTCCTCCGGTCTCTTTGGTTGATGTAATCCGGATCGGATTACAGAAGGTATTGCATCTCATACTTAAAGGTCTGCTGGTGATTAATGGAGGAGTTTTCTTCTCAGTTTATGAACCGAATATCACCCTGATTATCGAGAAGACAGGGGCGACTCCAAATTCTAAGAACGTAACTGAATAGTGTACTGGCCTGGAGGCCGTGGCGATGCCGATAGCAGCGGTTCTCTTTCTTACGGTGGTTAATCTCCTGAATTATTTTGACCGCTATATCGTTCAATCGGTTGAGCCCAGTATTACCAAAGAGTTCCAACTCACGAACACGCAAGCCGGCTACGTGGTATCGGCTTTTGTTCTCGGTTACTTCATCTTTTCCCCCGTATTTGGTTATCTGGGTGATAGGTTTGATCGGCGTCGAGTGATGGCAGTCGGGTTGTTGGCTTGGAGCGCGGCTACTGCGATGACATCGTGGGCAGGCAGCTTGGCAACATTTGCCTTGGCTAGAATCTTAGTTGGAGTAGGAGAGGCTTGTTACGGTGCGATAGTTCCAGCCTATTTAAAGGCTAGAATCCCAGATACCCTTGAACTTAACCGCGGGCTATCAATCTTTTATGTGGCGATACCTGTTGGTTCGGCTCTGGGTTACATAGCGGGCGGGCAGATCGCGGCGGCATACGGTTGGCGAACTCTATTTCTTCTAGCTGCACTACCGGGGATGATTCTGGCGCTTGGTTTTTTGTTTCTAAAAGGTGATGGCCTAGCCCAGACGAGGGCATCGGATCGAAATTCCGTGGGGCTCCTTGGCGGTTTGAAACAGATTGCGCGGAGCCGTTTCCTAGTTCTGATGATCCTTGGTTATGTGCTAAACACCTTCGCGCTTAATGGCATAGCAGCTTTTGCGGTTCGTCACGGGACCAACTTGGGGCTTTCAGAGGCTTCGTCGGCTACATACTTTGGCGTCATCCTGGTTATAACCGGTCTGTTGGGAACCCTAGGAGGTGGATTTCTCGCTTCAAAGCTCGCCTCTGGGGTGGCTGATTCAGTACCAGGGTTGGTGCGCTTTGTGGCTTGGACAACGATTGCGGCTGTACCGTTTCTTGGTCTGTGTTTCATCTTCAATTCAGTGCAGCTGTTTTTATCGGGATGTTTTCTAGCCGAGCTTTTGATATTTGCAGGAGTCGCTCCACTAAACTCAGTGCTAGTTGCGCGAGCCCCTGTCGGCTTTGAGTCATTGACGCAGGGTATAACTATCTTCGCGATCCAGCTGTTTGGCGGATTTCTGGGCCCAGTAGTGGTCGGGGCCCTAGCAGACTGGACTGGAAGTCTCTCGTTGGCTCTGCAAGGCACAACCCTGGCGCTAATGGCCTCAGGAGGTGTGTGGTGCCTGGCAATCGGCCTTAAAAGGAACGCCCTAAGCTGAGTTGGCGGCATAGCTTCCGAGCTGGGGATCGAGTGTAACCCCGAAGATCCCAGGCGCGTAGCGCCGAGCTAGATCTTGTGAGCGCTTGGCGAAGCCCCCTGAGTTCATAATAAAGGAGAGCGCCTGATTGATACTCGGCAATGCCTCTGGCCAGTCCGGTCGGATCGCAAATGAGTTGTCGCAGATATCGATCATCGTCGCCCGTTCACTAAAAAGTGGACGCAAGTCCTTCTTATGAGCTTGCGAGAGCTGGTAGGTATTCATCGAGTTACAGATGAATATGTGAGCTGGACGTGAGACTCCCTTCAGTAGTACTCGGTCGAGTCCTTCGTCGATCGTTTCACAGATCACTAGTGCCGTATCGGGCCGATTGAGGCGGGTATTGGCGATCAGGTGCGCCCGGCTATCTTTGATCACGGCGATTCGGTAGTCCGGATTCCGCAGATCCTCGAACGTTTTAGGCTCATCCATCTTGGAGATACCCCCGGTCTCTCGTAAACGCATTAATGCTGATATCCCGATCCTATTCACCGGTAAAGAGAACAGGATATTCGAAGGCGCGTGCGGTATGGCGAGCATCGGACCGAAGAGATCGATCTCACCACGGCAAAGTTTATCAACATGCCGGTGGAATGAGACCGGAGTGGCTTGAATCGGGCAACGTAGAAAGGTCTCAAGGTATGCGCACAGCTCAGGAACGAGACCACGTGACGGATCGATAGATCCATCGCTATTGGTATCAAAGAGCCATGGCTGGGTTAGATTCAGACCCAAGCGCAGCGGTCGACCGTTAAGCAGATCAGTGAGAGACCGTGGACGAAACTGCTCACGTACTACAGCCTTGATAGCATCGACAAATCCGTCCATGTCCAGCTTGATGTTGAGAAATCCGTCGGCAGAAGCCTGTATCGGACTAATCGCCATCGCACTATCGAAAGGCCACGGTTCGTCTAGCCGCGCTGCTCTAAGTAGAGTCGATGGGTCCTTCATCTGAAAGTTTAAAGCCAACAAGATCAGTACTGGCTTACTTGGGATACGCCCGTAGCGCCCTACGTGTGCAAGGTATGAACGCGATACTCCGCAGCGAGCGCTAAGCTCATCGAGCCCAAGCCTGTTACGAGAGCACCAATTCTCAAGCTCTTGAGTGAATAGTCGTCTTAATTCGTTAGATGTCTCGAATTCCGCTTTCTTATTTGCCACGATCGCAACCTCCCTATGCACACGGCGATTAGGAAGCTAAAAAAGTACGTTTTTTGAGCTACTGTGGTTCGCCTACCCAGGTTTAGGTACAGGGCTTGTACCACCACATAGTCTGGATCAGGTACGGCGTGTAACAAAGGATATTATGCAGTGTGGATTCAGACGTTCTTTCAGGAGGCTACTGTGTTCTAGCGTCTTGAAACACTTAGATTAAATTCGTTAGCTACTGAATCAATCGAACGTAGTATGGAATCTCAACAGGGGGGGTAATGAGGCCTCCTAGGGGTTGTACGGAGCGGAGGGACGTTTTTGGTCAAGCAGGTGAATGCAGCAATAACGCGTGGGGCGTGAGCTGAGGATAGCTTTGCGACCGCCGCCATCCAGGGCTATATGCAGCTGGGTCGGACGGAATGGGTTTTAAAGGAGATTCCGGATGAAGCTAGTGCTGATGGCATGTATCTTTTTTGCAGGGGTCTACTTTGGGTTGTTTACAGATCCAGAGGGAGAACTAAGCCGAGTAATCGAGCAGCTCTATGGGCTCGTTCGCGGCGAACCGGAGTGGTAGGAAGTTAGTGAACGTGCTAACCGTCAATCCGGCTTGGTAGTTACTAATCTGGCGTCTGTATATTTTGTGCCCGCCGCTCCTTTTTTAAGGTCTTAGCATTTTAAAGTGGGTAAACAGTGGTATGCCGCGCTAGCCGCAAGGAAATACCGGCCTTGTCCTAAGCGCTACCAGGGAGCGTAGCGAACGCCATGAGTCTCACAGAGTTGTTGCAGCTCTGTTCGAACCTTTTCCAGGCCACGCAGGCGGGCATAGTACAGCACCCCGCCACGGAACGGAGGGAATCCGATCCCCATGACGGTACCCAGATCGATCTGTTTCTCCGCCAGAACAGGATCGGCACCCGCCACACCCTGGTTAAGACACTTCATGGCCTCGTTGATTAAGTGTAAGATTAGACGATCAGCGAGTTGTTGGCGACTTAGCCTTACTTGCGGAGCAGAAGGGAGGTGTAGTGCTCGAGTCAGCCCGTCCCACGCCCGCGGTTTTGATTCGGAGTAGTCGTAGAATCCTCGCCCATTCTTGCGCCCCTTACGGTCAAGTGGAATCAGCATCTCGGCAAAACCGGGAGCGGACATGCGATCACCGTATCCAGCGACCATTACTTTCGACACGTGAGCCGCGACATCGAGTCCGACTTCATCAAGCAATCGGATCGGACCCATGGGCATCCCAAAAGCTAATGCGGCACCATCGATATCGTCTATCGCATATCCCTCTTGGAGCAAGAAAAGCGCCTCGTTCAAATAAGGTATCAGCACTCGATTGACCAGGAAACCAGGCACATCATGCACCACTATGGGAAACTTACCGATCTCAGTAGTCAGAGCCGCAACCTTGGCAATGGTAGCTTCAGAAGTTTTGTCTCCTTTTATAATCTCTACCAATGGCATCTTTTCAACTGGATTGAAGAAATGCATACCGACGAAGCGCTCTGGACGTTCTATTGCAGACGCCATCGAAGAAACCGAAAGCGACGATGTATTGGTGGCTAAAATACAGTCAGGATGAACCTGCTTAGCTAGATCTGCAAAGATTTTCTTTTTTAGATCCAGGTCCTCAAAAACAGCCTCGATCACCACCTTAGTACGAGCAACTGTAGGACTAGAGAATTGAATCCAGTCGATCCGATTCGCCACAGCAGCGCGTTCAAAGGAGGATAGGTAGCGTAATTTGCTGAGTTCCTTGTTGGTGTGAGCTTTGCCGCGTTCAAGAGAGGCATCAGACGTATCTTTTACTATCACCTGGTGGTTGTTTTTAGCCAGAGCTCCTGCTATCCCAGCGCCCATAGTCCCTGCGCCGACCACCAATGCGTGCAGAGCTTCAACTTCCTTTCGCGACGACTTGCCGAGAGATTTAGCTGCCTCGGTGAGGTAGAATAGATGTACCAGGGCCTTGCTTTCCGGGCTTACAATCAGAGCACCAAGCTCCGCTGCCTCTACTTGCATCCCGGATTTTCGATCGCGGCCTAGCCCAGAGATGGTAACTTCGAGGGCCCTAACCGGAGCTGGATAAAATCCCTTTGTTTGAGCAAGGATTGCTTTACGAGCATTCCGACGTACGATAGCCCTACCGAGTGGATTACCGCCAAGCAAGCGCTCGGTGAGAGTTGCTGCGCGTCGCTTGGGGGTGAGATTGCCGATTGCAATCGCCTCTGCCAGCGAAAAGAGTGCATCAGGTGGGGCTACTCGGTCGACCAGACCGGCCTTTAACGCTTGCGCTGCCCTGAGGGTTTTACCCGCTAAAATAATATCGAGTGCCTTAGTGAGGCCTACAACGCGGGGCAAACGGTAGGTGCCGCCGAATCCCGGTAGTATACCGAGCTTTGTTTCAGGCAGTCCGATCGAGGTTGCCGGGGTATCGGCCGCCACCCGGTAATCACAAGCGAGCACAAGCTCACAGCCACCACCTACACATGGGCCGCTAATGGCCGCTACGGTTGTGCAAGGAAGGTCTTCTAGGAGATTGTAGGCCTTTTGCCCTTGAGCCGCGAGTTCGGCGCCTTTAATCGGATCGGTTACGCTCTGTATTAGAGATATATCAGCTCCGACACAGAAAGAATCGAGGGATGGTGCGCGAATGACCAGACCTTTTGGTGCGGACTCCCTTACCGCTGTCAGGGCTGCTACAAATGAGTCGATTCTTTCAGGCGTGAGGGTGATGGCACGCTCCTCGCTCGATCCCAGACATAGAGTTGCAACGGCCCCATCAGGGGAGAATGTGAGTGAAACGCTACCGGTCATTAGCCCTCATTTTTAACATTAAGTGTCTGATAAAAGACCCTATCGCAAAAGTAGCTGCTTAGCAGCAGGGTATCCCTTTTGATATAGGAGCTAGTCCGTATTTTTCACGAAGCTCGCTACGCTCGCCGTGAAAAATGGGCGGAAACAGACCATCCCTGGCCTGTTTCCTTATCGCCTACAGTTTGTGTGGGACCCATAGTGCCCACACAAACTGTAGGCTCCAAATTCCTTCGCTGCGCTTGGAGAATTTGCAAGTGCATCCATGCACTTGCTAGCCTGAACAATGCACTCTCGTGCAGTATTCGGGCTAGTCTGGATCTCTCCAAGTTATCGTCTTGTTAGGGGTCCGGCTTTACCTTAATGTCTGGTAGAGAATACCGAATTTAACCGCGGTAGGGGCGAGAGTGGAGATTCTATGACGCTGTGTGATCTGGAAACCTTTGGATTAAGTTCGACGCGGGGATTTCTGCCACATCAGGACCCCCTAAAGGTTCTGCCTCAACCTGAGTTCGCTCGTTGGGAGGCGCTGGCTCAAGCGCTGCCTAAGTACATGGCTGCGCTCAGCGTGCGTAAGGCGGTAAATGCGCTACCGGACTTCCCGGTAGCGCTACTCTCAAACGACGCTGAGCTCAAAAGAGCCATGATGATCGTATCATTCATCGGTCATGCATATGTTTATGGTGAGCGCCCAGTTGTTGACCGCATACCTGCGGTGCTAGCTAAACCGTGGCACGAGCTGTCGAAGAAGGTGGGACGTCCCCCGGTACTTTCATACGAATCATATGCCCTGGATAACTGGCAGCGGATCGATCCTGATGGTCCAGTTGAGATGGGCAATATCGCATTGCTTCAGAACTTTTTGGGAGGCATAGACGAAGAGTGGTTCATTATCGTGCACGTCGACATAGAAGCTAAAGCAGCTAGGGGCTTAAAGGGGATAGCGGCCGGTCGCCGTGCTGTCATTGCGGCCGATAGCGCTGGCCTTGTGGCTGCGCTAAAGGAGCTCTCATGCTCGCTTAGTGATATGTATGCTGCATTGTGTCGGATGGTAGAGCATTGCGATCCATTTGTTTACTTTCACCGTGTACGTCCATACATTCATGGATGGAAGAATAATCCGGCGCTTCCCAATGGATTGATATACGAGGGAGTTGATGAGTTCGGAGGGGTCGGACAGTTTTTCCGCGGAGAGACCGGATCGCAGAGTGGAATAATTCCCTGCTGCGATGGATTCCTTGGGGTGGGGCATCAAGAGGACCCGCTTAAAGCTTATTTGATGGAGATGCGGCTGTATATGCCTCCCCAACATAGGTGGTTTTTAGAGGCGACTGAATCTGAGCCGAGCACTCGTGTCTATGTTCAGTCGCATACCGATGCACCGGGACTTCTCGACGTCTACAATGAGTGCGTAGAATGGGTTGAAAAGTTTCGCACAAAGCATCTGGAGTATGCGGTGGCCTACATCGCCAATCAAGCTCAGCGCGATCCAGCTAATCCCTCTCAAGTTGGTACCGGAGGGACACCCTTCGTTAAGTACCTATCCAAGCACCGCGATGAGACCGGTCCCCATGCGATACGGAGATGATCCAGCGTTATTAATTTTGGCGTAACTGCTCAGCAAATGCAGAGGCGGTAGCTTTAGCTCCTATTAAGGGGCGGCTTTGCGGAGCAAAGCGGGGCGGAAATATTATATTGATGTGCAAAAGTCCGTGCCAGTAAAACTGGCAAGGCTTTTGCGTTACATCACTAGAAGTTGTTGTTTTGATTCGCATCCGCGAATCGATAGCGTTCCCCAAAAGCCCGGATTTCGCTACGGACTTCTGGAGAACGCTATAACTACTCACCAAAAATACTGCATCCCCGATAACCTTTAAAGCTAAGTTCGGCAGTTGCTGGTCTGAAAATGGCGCATATGACTAAAATCACTTTGTCTTTTGAATTTTCGGTGCTCACCCTGGCGGTGCCAGGGTTGCGCCTCCGAATAGTTCAAAATACTTCGTGCTTTTAGCCATATGCACCGTCCTCATCCGCATTAAATGCCGAAATTAGGTGAAAACCGGTGCTGGTAAAATTTTGGCAAAAATAAATTGGAGAGGTGCTTACGGCATAGACCCGCACTCTGCCCCAGTGTGCTTTTTGATTTTGTTTACCAAGATATCTGAGCCAACTCTGCGACCCTCTGCTTCTACGCAGACACCCGCTACGAGATCAGATTTTGACGATAGGCCTCTAAAGAAAACGGTTGAACTCGTTATCTTTAGAGTAGTCGTGCCGACTACTAATTCCGGGTCGTTAAAAGATTTTATACGGCCCTTAGTCTCGACCTCCATTCCATCAGGAACGCCATCGTCATCGCTGTCTGACTTATCCTCGTCGGAATCTTCATCATCGTCTACACCATCATCGTCAGAATCCGCATCACAACGATTTCCTCCGACTGAGGGTTCTAAAATATCGGCAAGTCCATCTCCGTCTGAATCAAGGCCGCGGGTTGAGCGCTTTAGGCGAGCACGCTCCAAATCAGAGAGCTTTTTGATCGATGCAGCGAGTTTGCGCTCCTCCTGCTTGATCTTAGACACCGCGTTCTGAGCGTTTTTAAGATCTCTTGGGCCCGCGTAAGCTGACTGAAGGGCAGCAAGAAGAAAAAGGCAGGTCAAAATTAGTTTTAGCATACGGCTCCGTGCATATGGTTATCTCTAAATAGTACCCATAACAGCGGAGCCGGGCTAGTGAAAAGATGGCCAGCGGGGCAGTTTAGTTAAGGAATCCATTAAAAGTGAGTTTGATGGAGTTGAAAAAGCTAGTGGGTCTTGATTGACCTTTGACAGTGTAAGCGCCCCGGATATTGACGGTGGTCTCCATAGTGCACGGCATGCCGACGGGTCCTGATGTGGTGATCGTATACCCGTTGCCAGTTGGGTTAGCTGTAATTGCGCTTAATCCTTGCGCATTGGAGAGAGTTACCGGAATGCGATTTGCCCTGTTGACGATGGTTACCGAAGCCGTTGGGTTTAGGTGCTGCTTGGCGGTGAGGTCTTGCAACACAGACGCGCGGATTAAACTGGATAAAGATGAAGAAGGGATAACGCAGCGCGCAAAAATTGTTTTTGAATTTGACGGTGAGGCATGGGCTGCCTGTAGGGCTGCAACAGTTGGCAGAGCAGCTAGGGTAAGAATAAGCGCTTTAAAAGACACAGGAAATTTCATGATAGGCCTCCGAAAGTCAAAGTTTAGCCACTGACTACATGTCAATCTTTAAGTAGGGTATGCTTCGACTAGCCTGTGATGTGACTTAATCAGCCAAAAAATCGGCCGAATACCATCAAAGCTTCTCTAGGTACTCAGTAAGCGTCCTTTCTAGGTCGTAATCTTGCTGGTCCCTAGCCAGATCGATTGCCTCTTCTAGCCGTTCTTTGTAGGTCTCACGATCAAAGTGTTGGGGAGCAATCCGGATCAGGTCAATCGCTTGAATCAGAGCCCCAAGTTGCTCAGCAGAGGAATCAGGGGTTTTGCCATAGAGATCTGCCAGGACTAATAGCCCGTTAACTAGGGTCGGTGTAAAGGTAGCTTCAAATTCAAGAGGGCAGGTCTGCTCACGGACACGATCAATAGTTTTTAATGATTTTTCCAGCCCCTCAATATGTTTATTAAGGCTTTGAATTTGGGGCTGATCATCCTGGCTTAGTAAAGTAGCCACGAGCGAGATGTGACAGTCAGTTGATCTTATTAACTCTTGCTGCCACTGTTCGAAGTCAAGAGAAATATCCTGACCAGCCAGTAAAAGGCTATCAAGAAGCCGCTCTGCCATCAACAGAAAACCTTGGCCTTTATATGCAAATCCTGGACGAGCGATAAAATCTCTGGCGATGGTAATAAGGCTCTCGACTATGCGATATTTACTTATGTGCGAGGCCGAATCTTGCAGCTTGAGCATCTCATTTAGTTGGTCCTCGGCTTGCTCTAAGAACTGGTATGCCGGTGGTGAATCTAGGAGCATTAATTCTATTTCTAACTTAGCTGCTTTGACCGCCTTATCAAGCAATCGACCGATCGCCGCTTGATGTACCGAGAGCGCCTCATCCACTAGAAATTTTTGTCTTTGGACTTCGAGTTTTTGAAAGCCAAGCTGAAATTGACTAATTGCAGCGTCAGCCCTTTCTTCGTATGAGCGAGGGTCGTCTATCAATTCCTGGCTCAAGGCCCTCACAGAAATAGATACCCTTTGGGCTCCGAGTCTTAGTGCAAGTACTTGGTAGTCGGTGCTGCAGTATCTAACCGACCTCTCTAACCTCTCTAAAAGCACCGCCGCAGCATCAAATTCACCCAGGCCCTCCAGTCTGTCACATATTCGCGAATATCGCTCTATCCAAAGAGTCTGCTGGTGTTGGTCAAATCGGCCTAAAAAATGAGCAACATGATCCAGAGACTTGGCAGCGGGATAGTAGAAGCCGCGCATCAACAGGCTGTCACTCGCATCGATAAAGTTTCCGAGAACCAGTTTAAGGGCAAGTTTATATGCGGCGCTATCCTTATCGTGATTATCGTCAGGCGCTGCGAGAAGAGCTAGCGCTTGAGGTGGAGAGTTTAACAGCTGTACAGCATTTTTTGATTGATATTCGAGCAATTTAAGTTCATTTTCGAGCGGAACTAATTTTAGTTTCGTTGCATTTTGTGCCCTGCGGCAGCCCTTAAAACCCCAGGACCTGAGAGTTATTATATCTGCACTGCTACTAATATCTGATCGGTAAATGATGTCGGTGTGGAAGCTCCGCAGGGATTCGATAATCCGGCAGATACTTTGGTTTGGTTGAGAGGAGAACCTGTTTATCGGATAAAACGATGCTAATTCATGCGCTACTATGTAGGCTAAAGCGAAGGCCTCTTTGTTAACGTGACCTGCTAGATTGATAATAGCAATGCCTCGCAGAACTTCAAGCACTGCGTGAAATGTCCGGTTTATAAGTTTTATCGTACCCGTATCGTCGGGCGCATTCGCGTCGTGTAATTGCCGAGCATAGCTAACTGCTGAGTAGCTCAGGCGTAAGCGCTCCAGAGAGAAACTTCTGGAATTCAGGTCGCTTGCAGCAAGCGTAGCCAGGTCCGTGAGGGTTTGGGCCAGCTGGTTATGGTTTTCCTGGGTGAGTCTGAGAGGCTGCCCCTCGCTGTGTTCTGGCGGCAAAGGGTGTTGATGCTTTGTTCCTTTCTCTTGATGTGGCCCGCTCATAGTAAAAGCTCTAGCTAGCTGTCTCTCCAGTTTAAGCCAACAGCTAGTTTAACGATATACGGCGGGCTTGACGATGTGTTTGATACAGTTCGAAATAGTACGCATCATAGAGTGATTGCACACATTAAAGGCGATGGGAATTAAAAATTGGGGGCTTGTTGGCTAGTCGAAGGTTGCTGAACTAGACAGAGACCAGTTAGCGCCATCTGACTAAAACGGCTCCAGCGGAGACCTCCTGGCCTTTTTGAATCAGGACCTGGTCTACTACACCGTCATGTGGTGCTCTGATCGGGTTTTCCATTTTCATGGCCTCAATCACGACCAGCACATCTCCCGTTTGCACCTCAAGACCTTGGGTAGCTAAGACCTCGGAAACTATTCCTGGCATCGGGGCACGTAAGTCGGTGACTTTGGCCTGGCGCTGAGCTTTTGAGGAACGATTAGCATTGCCCCTTTTGGAGAGGTCGCTATCTGTTGCGACCTCTACTTGGTATTCTTGCCCGTTAACTGCGAAGTTCATGAGTGCGCCCACACGGCCCTTGAACTCAACTTGGAACTGCTTTCCGGCGACGGAGATAATATATCTGCTCATAGCGAACTCCGCTCGATCCCCTCAATTAGTCCTACCTGATGCCAGAGGGTACGGATATCAGTTGCACGGAGTGATGAACGCGCTTGGATGATGGTTCCCTGGGAGTCCACTGTGAGATCTCCTTCGGGTAGCAACGATTGGAGCGAAGCGGCGATCGCCACGATGGTTTCATCGGATGGCTGACTGGTACTCGCATGACTTACATCGAGCACAAAGGGGATACCTGAGTGAGAGAGTGGGGGTGGCAACGGAGGTAAAAGTGTAACGGTTCTCATGTGACTAAGGGTCTCCTGAACATGTTCCGCCTTTCGTTTAGTAAAGTCGGGTTGATCAAAGCCGCTCTCCTTAAAGCGGGATGTTACCGTGCTTCTTTTTCGGGTTAGTTTGACGTTTGCTGGAGAGCAGAGCCAACGCCTCAATCACTTTTTTGCGAGTTTCTCGTGGGCGAATGATGCCGTCTATGAATCCAAGTTGTGCTGCTTCACGAGGGTTCGCAAACTTCTCTCGGTATTCGCTAACTAGACGTTCACGCACCTCCTTCTCACACCCCTTTGCAGCAGCGTCCTCAATCTCTTTTCGGAATATGATATTAACTGCTCCCTCGGAGCCCATGACAGCGATCTCTGCCGAAGGGAAAGCAAAATTAATGTCGGCGCGGATGTGTTTCGAGGCCATCACGTCATAGGCGCCGCCGTATGCCTTACGGGTGATGACTGTGATCTTTGGTACTGTGGCCTCAGCATAAGCGTACAATAGCTTTGCTCCGTGTCTGATAATCCCACCGTGCTCCTGCTGGAGTCCAGGTAGGAACCCCGGGACATCAACGAGGGTCAGGATCGGGATGTTGAAAGCATCGCAGAAGCGCACAAAGCGGGCGGCCTTCACACTGGCGCTTATATCAAGACACCCTGCGAGGTGTGATGGCTGATTTGCCACAACCCCGACGCTGCGCCCGTTAAGTCTGATGTATCCGATAACTATGTTCGCGGCGAATGTCGACTGTATCTCAAAGAACTCATTGGCATCAGCTATCGATTCGATTAGCTGTTTTATATCATACGGGAGATTGGGTTGACTGGGAATCAGCGTATCTAGTGCCGGGTCCTCACGGGTAGTTATATCGCCAGATGGGATCACCGGTGGGGCATCAAGGTTGTTTTGCGGAAGAAAAGAAAGGAGAGTGCGGCAGATATCGAGTGCGTCTCTATCGGAGTCTGCTTCAAGATGTGCCACGCCACTTATAGACCCGTGTGTGTCTGCACCACCGAGGACCTCTTTGGAGACCTCTTCCTTTGTCACGGTCTTAATGACGTCAGGACCAGTGATGAACATGTGGCTAGTGTTGCGCACCATCACCACAAAATCTGTGATAGCCGGCGAATAAACCGCGCCCCCTGCGCACGGCCCCATTATCAGGGATATCTGGGGTACTACACCCGAGAGTAGGGTGTTTCGAAGAAATATATCGGCATACCCCCCAAGACTCTCAACCCCCTCCTGTATGCGTGCACCACCAGAGTCGTTGAGACCGATGATAGGACATCCGATCTTTTCGGCGAGGTCCATTACCTTGCAGATCTTTTTAGCGTGCATGGCAGCAAGCGAGCCGCCAAAAACTGTAAAGTCTTGAGCAAACACGCATACGCTACGACCATTGATTGAGCCGCTTCCCACTACCACGCCATCGCCCAGATACCGGCGGTCAGCAAGGCCGAAATTAGTCGAACGGTGGGTGACAAACTTATCTATCTCGCTAAATGAACCCGGGTCTAGAAGAGCTAGAATACGCTCTCGGGCGGTTAACTTGCCACTTTCGTGTTGCTTGGAGATACGCTCAGGACCGCCACCGGCCTCAGCTTCTTGCTCTAGTCTCGCGAGTTCGTCTTGATGTGTCATAGCACCAAGGATGCTAACGCGCAGGAGTTATGCCGTAAACGGTAATTGTTAAGCTGTGGGGGTGTATTTGAATTGGGCGGCTTGGTGAATTAGGCAGTTTGGAGAGCTACGAATTCAGCTTTACGGGAGTTGTCTAAGGGGGTTATCGTAGCTGCATGAAATTAATTCGCTTGTTACAAAAAACCTCAGTCCTAGCATTTATTTTGGTGGGTTCGCTGTTTGGCGCCGGCTGTGCTACCTCTCCGGCTCCGGTTGCCCCGAATGTTTCTCAGGATGATCCGGATAACTTTGAAAAATGTGCTTTTGATCTGCTGTCCGATTTTTTCTGTGAAGAGAAACGTTGGCCTACCGAATGGGCGCAATTGGTAGGCTTCGAAAAGAGACGGGGACGTGATGCCACGTGGCTGGAGGTAGTCAAGGAACCGCAAATTTCGTCTCCGCGTGCAATCTTTCTTTCGTTGAGGTACGTGAGCTCCGGTGGGGTGCCACGTCGAGCGACTTACATAGCTCCACCTCGCTGTGGCAGAGAGGCTGAGGAGGGGGTGGTTTCGATAGCTGCTGATGGAGTAGTATTCGACCTGCCTGCTGGATTTAAGGTTATGTCAGCCAGCGATGTGCGCGAGCGTTGGAAGGCGCCGCCGTACCCAGATGTAGCTTGGAATACGAGCGATGGTCGGGTGCTGGCAGTAAGATTTGGGGATGTAGACATTAAGTCTGATGAGCTGCCGCAGTTTGCTGCCGATATCGCTGAGGCCTATGAGTCATCAATTCCATCGTTAGTCTGGACATTCAAGGATTCCAAGGTAATTAACGACAAGCCCGTTCTGTATCACGAGTTTCAGAGCACCGCATCGAGTGGTCCGATCCTGAACGTGGTATTTTCAGGTTCATTTGCCGATCGTCTCTTTGCCATAACGATCACTGGCCCAACGGAGATCTCTGATGCCGTAGTTCAATCAGCGCGTCAAGTCGAGCAGTCGCTCAGGGTCCGTTAACGGAGCAATAGTATGACGCAAGACTCGCAAGATCCGAAAACATCGTCGGGTATATTGATCAAGAGTGCGTATAGGCTATCGGATAGGGCTGGGTGTGTCGATGAGGCTCCAGGGGTGTTTCCATACACTCGTGGGATTCATCCGACGATGTATCGGGGAAAGCAATGGACGATGCGTCAGTATGCCGGGTTCGGTAGTGCTGACGACACTAACGCGCGCTACCATTTTCTGCTCAAGCAGGGGATTACGGGGCTGAGCGTTGCTTTTGACCTTCCAACGCAGATGGGGCGTGATCCTGATCATCTCCTAGCTCGGGGTGAGGTGGGACGAGTCGGGGTATCGGTGTCAACAGTAGAGGTGATGGAGCGGCTCTTGAAAGATATTCCGCTCGACAAGGTTTCCATATCGATGACGATTAATGCCACCGCCGGCATCTTGCTGGCGTTTCTCTTGGTGATAGCGGAGAGACGCGGTGTCAGCTGGAAAGATCTGCGTGGTACGATTCAGAATGATCTGCTTAAAGAGTATATAGCCCGCGGGACATACATCTATCCACCCCGAGCAGCGATGCGTATCGTCACTGATATCTTCGCCTTTTGCAAATCCAATGTGCCCCAATGGAACACCATCAGTGTCTCTGGGTATCATATTCGTGAGGCTGGTAGCACAGCAGTCGAGGAACTCGCCTTTACTCTTGCTGACGGTATCGCCTACCTCAAGGCCGCGGTTGAACGTGGGCTCTCTGTTGATGATGTGGCGCCTCGCATGGCGTTCTTCTTTAACTGCCACAACAACTTTTTTGAGGAGATAGCGAAATTTCGAGCAGCAAGAAGGTTGTGGGCGACCCTGGTGCGTGAGCGTTTCAATCCAAAAGATGAGCGCTCCTTACTTCTGCGGTTTCATACTCAAACTGCGGGTAGTACTCTAACAGCACAACAGCCTCACAATAATATCATCCGTACTACTCTACAGGCTTTGGCGGCGGTACTAGGAGGCACTCAATCACTGCATACAAACGGTTTCGATGAGGCACTTGGCTTGCCGACGGAGGAGAGTGCGCGGCTGGCGCTGCGAACGCAACAGATAATAGCTGATGAGTCTGGCGTGGCGCAGGCCGCTGATCCGTTGGGTGGTAGCTATATGGTTGAAGCCCTCACCGCTGAACTAGAGTCGCAGGCGCGCAAGCGGATAGAGACTATTGACGCGATGGGTGGGATGCTTGAGGCGATAGAGCAGCGTTATCCACAGGGAGAAATTGAAAACTCCGCCTACGATGCGCAGCGGGCTATAGAGAGAGGGAATAATAGAGTAGTAGGGGTCAATGTTTACTGTGAAGAATCGCCGGGTGCTCCCCCCGTTTTGACGATAGACAAGCGGGTCGAAAGGCAGGAGCAGGAGGCGCTGGCCTCATTTAAGCTTAGCCGCGATCAGGCTAAGGTTGACAAAAGCCTGGGCGACCTCAAGAGGGTGGCCGAAGGGGCATCAGAGGGCTTGATGGCCGCGATGGTGGAGTGTGTGCGCAACGCTTGCACCCTAGGCGAAATATCGGATGCGTTGAGGGCTGTGTTTGGAGAGTACGCATCAGACTGATTTTCCCTTGAACCTAGTGAGCCATTGTTTTAGCCTGGGAGGGTCGGGGTCGACAGGATAGCTGACTTCCCTTGACACCAGTAATGGTCTATAACCCTGGCGCTTGCATGTGGCAGCGGTACCCACGAGACACTTATCGAGGTGAGGAGTTTGTATGAAGAAGAAGGACCTTGAGCAACTAAAGAAGCTACTCGAGGAAGAGAAGCGCCGAATTTTGCGACACCTTGAGGATCTCAGCGATTCGTCAGTTGCGGACATCGAGACCCCCTCCGGAGACTCAGTAGACCTTGCAGCACTTGAGATTAACCAGAACTCGTTGGTGAAGGTCGGCAAGCGTGAGCTAAATCACCTCAAAAAGATCGATGTTGCTCTGCAGAAGATGGAAGACGACACCTACGGAGAGTGTGAAAACTGCGGCGAGCAGATCGCAGTTGCGCGACTTCTGGCTCGTCCGGTCGCGCAGCTTTGTATCGACTGCAAGACAGCTCAAGAGAACGAGGAGCGCAAATATACTGATCGCTCAACAGACGAAGAGTCCGATGGGCTTCCAGACGAAGGGGAAGAGCTATAGTTAGCGTGTTCGACACGTTCAAAGAGCAGGTATTGGTAGCCCCTGCCAAACTCAACTTGCGCCTCAAAGTTGTCGGCCGCAGGGCGGATGGCTACCACTTGCTCAGCATGCTTAATGTGACCACATCGCTCGCAGATCGAGTGGCGGTAACTCTACGCAGCGCACCTGGCATCTCAGTTGTTGTTGACCCACCAGATGTTGTTTCGGGAGCTGTAAGTGATAACTCAGTGGTGCGGGTGTGGGACGAATTTTGGAGGGATTTCTCACCCTCCGGGGCTCCGTGCGGAGCAACGGTGACAATAACAAAAAGGATACCTGTTGGGGGTGGCCTTGGCGGTGGAAGTAGCGATGCAGCGGCTATGTTGCGGTTCCTGGCGGGTAATTTTGGTTCCGAACTTTCGCAACAGCTCGACATCTCCTCGCAGGAATTTGATACGCGGTTAGGACGAGTCGCTCTGCGTGTTGGAGCTGATGTGCCGTATGCATACTGCGGGGGTGCTTGCTGGGTAAGGGGAATAGGTGAGGATGTGCATCCGATTTCAGGCAAAGTGTCATGGCCGGGTGAGATCCTGATAGCGATGCCGGCAACTTCCGTGCCTACAGTCGACTTCTACAGGTTCTTCAGGGACCAGCACCCGGATTTGTCAGGCTCTTGTGATGCCCCGCTGCAACGGTTCGTATCTCTAGAGGAGCCGAGAGTGACTCTGGAACAATTAATAGAAAATGATTTCGAGCAGGATATAGTGACTTTTAGACCGCAAGTCGGCGCGGCGCTATCGGTGGCGCGGCGCCACTTTCCATACACTACCTCTGTAACTGGGTCTGGTGCGGCTATCTTTAGCTTGGTTTCGACGGGTGAACTGGATGCTATACCCGCATGCCAGGAGGCGCTGGAGCAAATTGGTGGTACTGTGTACCGAGCTAAATTAGTTGAACCCTGCTCATAAAGGTAGTTTGGCTGGCCATGTCCAAGACTCGAAGCGGCACGTTCCCACGGGAGGGGATAAATGCTTCTGGGGGCGCTCTTATGTTGCGGGGCCTTGCCAAAAGGCCATAAGTGTTTTACTCAAGGAGCGCAGGTGATGCCCGGTAGCCAAGTGGTAAGGCAGCGGATTTTGATTCCGCCATACGCAGGTTCGACCCCTGCCCGGGCAACCACTTCCAAAACCATAGCGATGTGCAAAATGGTGGGCCAGTAAAACTGGCAAGACGTTTGCTGTAAATCTCTGTGGAGTATTGTTTTGATGCGCATCCGCGAATCAATAGCGTTTTCCAAGAGCCAGGATTTCGCTACGGACTTTTGGAAAACGCTATAGGAGTTCCAGTGACTAGACCTCTTCTTGTGTTCTCTGGTAGATCCAATCCGGCATTCTCCAAAGCTGTTTGTGATACATTGTCGATTCCTTTAGGAACGATGGACTCAACGCAGTTTGCTGATGGGGAGCTGTCGGTAGAGATCGGTGACAATGTGCGTGGTGGCGACGTGTTCGTAATTCAGAGCACCTGTACGCCGGCCAACGACAGATTAATGGAGCTGTTAATCATAGTTGACGCGCTCAAGCGATCATCGGCAGGGCGTATTACCGCCGCTATCCCTTATTTTGGATATGCGCGCCAAGATCGCAAGGTCAAGCCAAGAGTTCCAATCACCGCCAAGCTAGTAGCTGACATGATTACGACAGCCGGAGCTGATCGCGTCTTGACGATGGATCTGCACGCTGGGCAGCTGATGGGATTTTTCAATATACCAGTGGACAATCTATTCGCCTTGCCGGTGTTGATGCCATTTCTAATAGGTAAATATGGCACGGAGGGAGTTACTCTAGTCGCCCCTGATGTAGGGGGTGTAGAGCGCGCACGCTTGTTCGCTACCCGCATGGGTAACGCTCCAATTGCAGTGATCGACAAACGCCGATCGGGCCCCAACATGGTTGCCTCAATGAACGTAGTCGGCGACGTAGAGGGGCAGGTGTGTCTGATAGTGGATGATATGGTGGACACCGGCGGGACCTTAATTAAGGCGGCCGACACCCTATTGGAAAAAGGGGCTAAGAGCGTTGCAGCTTGCTGTGTACACGCAGTGTTATCTGGCGAAGCTCGTAACAGGCTCAACAACAGCAGTATCTCGGAAGTCATCGTCACCGATACGATACCCCATGTAGGGGATTTAGGCCCAAAGATATCGGTGCTTTCGGTGGCGTCTCTTTTTGCCGAGGCTATCCGTAGAATCCACTCTGACGATTCTATCAGTAGTCTTTTCAGGTAAGTAGACTCATCCCGTCTCTCCCGTGTGGTCACTATGGCGGCCGTCGAGTGGTAGGGATCGGCAAAAGTTCGTGTGATGTTAGGTAGATGTGCCATTTTTATGGTCGTAAATGCTATTTCTGGTAGGTTGCTGATGCGGGTCGGTACCGGAAATGCTGGGCGGAGGTGAGTGCAGGGCAGTTCCATCGCACGTAGTTAGTCTCCTTGTCGCTCTCTTTACCTGGATAAGAGCTTCTGGTAATCTCCTCCCGGCCGATTTTTGCTGGCCAATTTTGTTGAGGAATCAAAGACGTGGAAAATTTCACAATCGAAGTCTCAGAGCGCACCGAACTTGGAAAGGGTGGCTGTAATCGTTGTCGCAAGGCTGGGTTTATACCAGGAGTTGCCTACCATCGTGCAGATGAAGCAGTAGCGGTACAAGTTCCATACAAGGAATTCACGATGCTGGCTAAGAAGGCGCGCATGTCGCAGGTTTTCACCTTCAAAAGTGGAAACAAAGCTTTGGATGGCAAAGCGGCGATCGTAAAGGAAGTTCAACAGGATTACATCAAGGGCAAGGTATTGCACGTTGATTTCCAAACTCTCAAAGATGATGAGGAGATTACAGTTTACATCCCTGTGTCGCTCGTCGGCGAGGCCCCAGGAGTTAAGGTGCAAAATGGAATCCTGACTCTCGTTACGCACGAAGTGGCGGTTACTTGTTTGCCCAAGAATATTCCAAACCAGATTCCAGTGGATATTTCGGCGCTTGGGCTTGGGCAGTCGATTCACGCTAGCGATCTGAAGTTGGGAGCAGGTGTAGTGCTTTCAGATGATCCGCACGAGACGATCGTAAGCGTAGTAGCGGCTCGTACGGCTGAGGATGAGGCTAAGCCAGCAGAGGGAGCAACAGCAGCTCCAGCGGCGGCCGAACCGGCTAAGCCAGCAGCAAAGTAGTTTCTGCTTAGGTCTTGCAGATCAGTTTCGTTTTTTTAAGCACGTAGCCGTTGCGGTGTGTGGAATCAACATGCGAGCCCGCCTCGGAGCGTAGCTGTATTTCTAGCGCATTGAGTGGGTAGGAGAGATGGAGTTCTCTGTAGTCGTCGGCCTTGGAAACCCCGGTAGCCAATACGATGCGACCCGCCACAACGTTGGCTTCGCAGTGGTAGACCTTCTCCGTGCACTCTCTGGATTATCGGACCCAGGAGATCTGCGATCAGAAGCTGGCGCGCATGTGCGAGCTGCCATAGGCGGCTCAATCGGTCGTCAAGGCTGGGTTGAGCGAACAGGGGTTCTTGAGTCCCAATGCTCGGTTGGGAACTGGTCAGGGCACCTAATTAAACCGATGACGTATATGAATCGCAGTGGCGAGCCGCTGCAACAGTTCCTTCACTATCGTAAAATTCCCCTGTCTCAAGTGGTAGTGGTTCACGATGAGATCGACATTCCTTTTGGCTCTCTGAGGATAAAGGTAGATGGGGGAGAAGGAGGCCATAACGGCCTTAGGTCAATATCAGAAAGTTGTGGAGGTCGCGGCTATGCTCGGGTACGAGTAGGTGTTGGTAAGCCTCCTCCAGGTAGTCCGATGGCCCTACGGGAGGACGGGATCGCTAATTGGGTTCTCAGTCGCTTCTCGGCAGAGGAACAGCCGTTCGCTGAGGATCTGGTAATCAACGGTGCGCGAGCTGTCTATGAGCTGGTATCCAAAGGAGTTCGGGCAGCGCAGAATCTTTGCAATCGGTAGCGGCGGCTTTGGGGTGGTTCTTGGCGATTGATGAGGGGCGCGCAACGGTGAGTCACTCAGTCGGAAGAGCCCAAAGGCGGGCACCTTTCATTGCCTGCCTAAAAAGCAGTAGTAATTTTGAGCAGATGCGCCGTTTTTTAGGCCCGTAAATGCTGTTTTTAGGTTTTAAAGGCTGGCTATGCCAAAAAACGGAATTAAGCCGCGAAATTCTGTCACTCGCTATAGTTGTGTTTCCCGGCCAATCTGATACACTCCTGCGACCCATCGGCGTGCGTGTATTGTATGCCGGAACCTCAATCAGGTAAGGCAATTAGGTAGCCGGGTACATAGTAGCTAAAGTCAGAGAAAGTAAAGTAAGTAGGTGTATCATGGAAGTTCGCCGTTATGAGTCGGTGGTCATTTTTAACCCGCGCTTGAGTGATGCGCAGCTAAAGGAAGAGATCAAAAAGATCGAGACGCTGCTCAAGACGAACAAAGCGGACATCAAGAGCGTCGACACTTGGGGCAAGAAGGAAGCTGCCTACGAGTTTAATAAGCAGAGGATGGGATACTACGTGGCATTTAACTACGAGTCGGCCAATCATGAAGCTCCAAACGAGTTGCAGTCGATCCTGCGCATAACCGATGCTGTGCATAAATTTCAGACTCACCTCATTAAGACCAAGACCCGCAAGTTCAAGGGTAATCCGCGTAGGCTGACGCAGCCGCGCACCGACATCGATGATTACGATTTTGGCGGAGATTACGAGTAGATTGGTCACTGCGTAGAGTGGTCAGGAGCGCTAGCAGTTTTTAGAAGTTAGGAGTTAGGTCATGGAAGTCATTTTGCGAGAAGATTACATATCGCTCGGATACATTGGAGACACCGTTCGCGTTCGTCGTGGATTCGCGCGCAACTTTTTGATTCCTCGTGGGATCGCTGTTGAAGCTACATCAGGTAATGAGAGTCAGCTAAAGCACAAGCTCTCGGCGATTGTGGCTAAGCGCATCAAGAAGAAAGCTGAAGCTGAGGCGTTCGCCAAGGTTCTTGGCCAGGTTACTGTGGAGTTTACTCTGAAAGTGGGTGCGAGCGGTAAGAGTTTCGGAGCTGTGACCAGTCGTGATGTAGAGGCGTCGCTAAAGGCTCTCGGCTACGAGGTGGACCGTCGCCAGATTAGAATCAATGAAACTATCAAAAGCCCCGGTGTTTACGCAGTGGATGTGAAGCTGCACTCTGAGGTTACTGTTCCTGTTCAGGTTAAGGTAATCGCAGCGCAGCCGCCTGCTTCTTCCAGCGAGGGCAAGGCGGAAAAGGGTAAGAAAAAGAGCCGCAAGAAGGGTGATGAGTTAGAAGCTACCTCATCTGAGGAGGGTTCTGAGGCTGCAGGCGATGAAGTCGAGGCCGATGAATCTGAGGCTGATGCTGAGTAGTATCGGTCTCATTGATCTAGCTCGATGCCCTTAGTCCAGTGGTGCGATTGAGTGGTTTAGCTGCACGGCTATTTGGTCCCATGGGACAGATTCAGGAGTCGTTAGACCCAATGGAAGAAGAGGCCTCACAGACGGGGTGGTCTACGCCATTGCTGATAGGTTCCTTTTGCGCGTCCTTTGTATTTGCTTGCACTCTGTTGCTGGTGATTGGGCACTACGGTCTAAACGCGCCTAAGTCGCTTTGGCCCCTAGGATCAAGCGGAATCTCAAATTCAACGCTGGTAGATATAGAATCGGCGTTTACGCCCTTCATGGTCAGTCGTAGCGGCACGTATCTCAAGGCTCAGGTAGGAGAGGCTGCTAATCCAACCGCCGGACAGGACTTCTCTTTTCTAGTCTGGTTTAAGTTGCGCAAATCTCCAGGAGTGGGAGAGGCGCTTGGCTTAGTTGGAAAATTCGATTCTCAAATAGAGGGCAAGCCTGGGTACGCGATCTCCTTGGAAGGTGCGCCAGATGGTATACGCCCACGGGTTTATTTAAGCACTGGCATTGCTCACGGGCGTTGGTACTCATTCTCCAGTTATCCGATGAATCGTCGCGATTGGTATCTGCTACAGGTTTCCTTGGTAGGTGACTCTTTTGTCTCTGTGCATCTAGCTCGAGCTTTTTCAAAGGAGCCGGCTTTGTTCCTTGGCGGCCATCCAATAGGCAGCGGAGGTCTACCGCAATCGAAAGCAGATGTTGTCGTTGGCGCTTTTGGAGCGAGTCGTTTTCGCGGTCAGATCGGCCCAATTGCGATCCTTTCCGGTCGTAGCATTTCAGAGCATTTTGCGGCCTACCTGGAAGCTTTTCAGGCAGATCCGGGAGTTGTGCCTGCGAGGATACCTAAGGATGCAATCCGCTTATGGGGTTCTCCACTAGAGGATATCGGCCCCCGCAAGGTGCAGATAGTGCGTATTGAAGGAGAAGTGTTAAACGATTCAGTCAAAAAGGGGCAAACGGGGCGCACCGCGCAACCTCGTTCAGCTACTTTGACCAAGCGTATAGCGCCGCCAAAAAAGAACGTTAAACGGTCAGCAAAGGTGAAGAGGTAGGTGTCTGGTAGTATGACCGGAATAACACACGGATTCGGTCGCTTCCTGATAGCTCTCCTGGCTACAACAACAATAGTTTCCTCTCAGCAACTGCATGAGCAGATATTTTTGTTCGCTGCCTTAGTGTCTTTGGTGATTGCTCGCATATTACTTGCACAAAAAAGCTACGATAACCTTGGCGCAGCTTTAATCGGCATAATGATCCCGACGATACCGTGGGTTGGGGCACATGTTTTACTCGGCGTGGCCCTATCGTTTTTCGCTTTGCGAACTAGGCCACCTAGAGAGGTGACTAAATATTCGCCTGAAGATTCGTTGTTGTGGATTGCGCCCCTGATGGGTTTTCTTATAGGTAGTGTTGCTGGTGAGCTGAGCGCTGCTTTTAGTCTATTTGATCCTGTGACACAGGGACTTGCGAGTAATTTAAGGCTAGATGGAGTAGCCCGAGTGGCAGATCTCGTTCGCTCCGTCGTAGACGTGCAGATAGTTTCTTGGCATCTGTTAGCTCGCGTGCTCTTAGCCGGATGCTTTGTAGGTTTTCTTTCTGGTAACGGTGGACTGACTCGAACATTAGTAAAGTGGCTGCAATCTAGCGCATTTTTATCAGCGTTGTTTGTCCTGCTTCAGTGGGTGGGCGGACTATCGTTTCGTCTCCCCAATCAAACAGCCCTGTGGGACTCGTTAGGTAGACCTAGTGGTCTTTTGACTGATCCTAATTCTCTTGGGTTAGTTATGGCGCTGGTTTTGTGGATCGTGTTTCTCGTTCGACCGCTCAGCTTCTCTTCCCTCATGCCTAACGCTCTATGGACTGCATCGATAGTGTTAGCTGGTATCTTCTCAGGCTCACGAACTTTTCTACTCTCGGCAGGAATTTTGTTGCTACTGATTATCTGGCGGCGTGCAAATAGAGTGCACGCATCGCCGAGAGTGAATGGAACGGTATTGGTTTTCACTCTGGTATTTTCGGTGATAGTTGTTGGTATCACTCTTGTCGATGCAAATTCAGGCTTGGTTGCACAGCTGGCAGCATCGGAGGGCTTGCCAATGGGTATCCGTCGAGGAGTGGCAGCTTTATCGTTGCTGCGCCTTGAGGAGACTTTTATGAGTCGTACCGTATTTATCGAGTTTGTACGTGAGATCGGTAGGGGGCACTGGATTTTTGGAATTGGAGCTGATCGCTTTATCGATTATGTGCCGCTAGTTGGAGCTGAGCGTAACCTCGTGCGGGGCTGGCGTGATAATTCGAATAATCTCTACCTAGGAATCCTGACGGAGCTGGGGGTGCTTGGAGGAATCACTTTTGTTTTGGCCATCATCAGTCGCGTGATCAGAGATGGCAGCGGGGTGGATCTTCACCTAGGGACATCTCGGAAAGTGTACTATGTGGGCGCCGTAGTGATGCTGGGCGTGCTTGGATTGACGGGACCTCACACCGATTTTGTTGAGGTTCTGCTGCTTGTTAGTGCGCTGGTAGCTATTACAACAGAGTCACGTTACTTGTTTCTACCGACCTACCGCATTTTAGCGGTTATTGCATTATTCGCAGGAGTGATCGCCAGTGGATTTCATGAGCAGGGGGTTTATGGTTGGAATGACACGCCGTATGGGGCAGCGCGGTGGCTTTCACACAATGCAAGGGTGGAGCTAGAGTGCACCAATGCTACTCCTGAAGGGTTGCATGCGCGATTTAAGGTACAGCCAAGATACGTTCCACAAACCGAGCCACTGCGACTTTCCATCGCAACGGAGCTTGGTAGCACTCAGGAAATATCTCTTTATAGCGGGTCAAATCATGAGATTATGATTCCATGCGTGAGAGCTGGAGAGAACTTTTTTGCTCAAGTGGTAACCAGACCGGCGTGGAGTCCATATCGCGCCTGGCCAAAAGTGTCCGGGGATCGTCGTATTCTCGGGGTAGAGCAGATTTTTGAACCTGACTCATCAGGTTGAGTAAGGCAACTTTTGCGCTAATTGTCCGATGTAGATAAAGAGCGCTTAACAAATGCGCTTTTGAGCCGAGCTTTAACTTCTTAAATGAATATGAAGGCCTCCCTCGGTAGCTGGCAGCATACCAGTTGTTGGAGTTAACAGTGTGTTAAACCTGTTAAGTACCGAGGAAGGGTAGGGTCTCTACACACTTTTGGAACATGCTGATTTCAACACTTCGTGCGCAATCGATGGTTCGCAGACTTGCATGCTGGCGCCGGCACGCACCGGTGCTTCCGCTCGCTGGTGCGGTGATGCTAGGGCAGGGAATTGTCTGGTATTTACCCCTGCTAGAGCTTACTTTAATTACGATGCTAATCGCTGGTGCATTAGTAGCAGCACACTATCGATTGCTTCCAGGAGTTGTTGCGTGGCTCGGAGGTGGAGTGTTATTGGGCGTAGTAAGCGCTTTCCTGTACTCAGCTCACGTGCCCATTGATTCACGGCTGAATGGGGAATTGACAATATTGGGGACAGTCAAGGGCCAGGTAAGGCATGCAAGACCAGGAGAGGTAACTTTTGAGTTGCAAACGGGTAGAGAGCTCGATCATCAGGTAGTTCGATGTCGAGCAATCGACCTGCCCTGGCGTAATGCAGCTCATCTTGAACCAGGGGACACGATCTGGGTACGAGGTGCCTTTGGTGCAGTGGAAAAACCGATTAATCCATTTTCCTGGAATGGATGGCTCTGGCGCAGGGGGGTGCAATCAGAGTGCAAAGCCAGATTTGTATCGCGGCCGATTCGCCGGAATCCCTCATTACTGTATCAATGGCGCGAATCCTTGAAGCAGAAGGTATTCATGCGCCTTGGTGATTCTCAAGGTAGTGGACTATTCCTCTCGATGTCTCTGGGATATCAGGATGTATTGAGCGTGCCGCTCGAAAAGTCATTTATGCGACTTGGTCTAACGCACCTGCTGGTTGTTTCAGGCTATCAGGTGAGTCTTGCATTTGGGTTTATTCTTTATTGTATGGGTGCACTTTTTGGATGGTTGCGATTTGGGCATCGCCATTTGCGAAATGTAGTGACCATGCTTGCATTTGTATGTGCGGCTCTATACGTGGTATTCGTCGGTGCTGAAATGTCCGCAGTGCGTGCACTTATCGCGGCGGCATGCATATGTGCTCATCTGCTTTCGGAGAAAGACACATCATTTGCACAGCGCTGGGGAGTTGCTCTTTTAGGGATGCAGCTATTGTGGCCATGGTGTGCATTTGACCTCGGCGTAGTATTGACGTTTGCAGCTCTCTTTGGAATCGGACTAGGTAGTGAAGCGATGTCAAGATCAAAGATGGCGGTCTTTGTTGCAGTAACAGTGTCAGTATGGTTGTGCACCAGCTTAGTGGTAGTTGTTTGGCAAGGAAACATATCACCCCTTGGTCTTCTACTTAACCTAGTAGTGGCGGCTCCATGGTCGATTCTCAACTGCACGGTGGGACTGAGTGCTTTGGGGTTGCTCTGTACTGAGTTGCCAGGCTCCGCAGTTCCACTTGAGATCCTTGTGTGGATCAATCAACTAGTGAGTGAAGTCATTCTAGAGCTGGGAGAAAGTTCGTATTCAAGTTGGCAGCTTGAGGGGATATGGCGTGTTACGACAACAGTTGGCATATCACTGGTGCTAGCACGTATGGCGCACAGAAGTGCCTCAACAAGTAAAGTCACCTTCCCCTAACCACCCCAGCAAATATTTCTCTCAGAGACCGCGCGCAGGCCCCAAATATTTCTCTCAGAGACCGCGCGCAGGCAACTTTTTAAGCGATTTTTTCGATATAGCTATTAAAGCAACCCTAAACCGGTGGTTAAGGAGAGTTGAAATGGCGCCAACTGCGCGAAGGTACGATGGATTTTGGGCATTTTAGTGCACACCCCGAGCACCAACAAGGAGTGCCACTGAACTTCAAAATTCAAGAACCGTAGGTCTGGCTAGCCATTTTCAGACCCTCTACCGCCGCTCTTAGGTCAAAATGTTTCACACAAAAAACATCTGGATATTATTCACCATGGGCTATCATCCTCGCATTGAGTGTAAGCAGATATCGTCTTTTCAGACCACTAGAGCACGGAACTCAGAGCTGTGGTTTGTCAACAACCCGGAATTAGAGCATGCAGTTTTAGGTTACGCTGCCCGATACGTCAC